>NZ_AP023183.1:600000-852821 GCF_013426915.1 Paraburkholderia sp. PGU19 | reverse complement strand
GCAGGCCGCTGCGATTTGCAGAGTACAGTCGGTATATGAGCGTCACTCATTGTCCCGGACGATAGCCTGCAGATTTCGTTTAACGCGGGTTAGCAAATCCGTCAGATTTTCGCGGTCTTCAGCGTTCAGCCCTGCGAGGATACGCTCGTTCATCTGATCGCTGCGTACCTGCATTTCCTTAATCAGTTTCGTGCCCGCAGCCGACAAATAGATTCGCTTGGCGCGTCGATCAGAGTCATCTGCGCCACGGCGGACCAGGCCAGAAGCCTCAAGCCGGTCAATCAGTCCACCAAGAGCGGCCTTCCCCAGCTCTAGCAATTTCGCCAGATCACTTTGGATCATGCCGTCGTGACGAGCGAGATAAATCAACACCCACCACTGGGAGCGCGTGATATTCAGCGGCTTCATATAAGTGTCGTAGGCCGTGCGGCGCAGCCGTGAGACATCGTGCATCAGGAAGCCGAGCCGCTGATCCCAACCTTCTTCACGATTTTGCGGCGCAGCATTGTCTGCCGGCGCGCTCGCCTTCTTCTTGCGGGTGGGCAACTGTGCCTGTTGGTTCATCTGTCATCCTTGAATGTTCGCTTCCCCCGTTTCGGGCTGTCGAAGTTAAAGCCCTTTCACGGAAACCATGACATACATGTTTACGATATGTTAGCAGGCATTTCGGACGTCCCGCCACAGCGCCCTCCCCGCGCTTCGCCCCGTCTCAGGTGTTGTCTATGGCCAGTGGCGACTCCCGCGCGGCGCGCAACTGAGTTCGCTGCCGCGTAGGGATCCACTCGATCGTCGCGCAAAACTCCTACACCGTCAGGGACGTCAACACATAAGGCGAATATCGTCTTGACGTCATGGTCCTGCGACAGTATTGTATGCGTACATACGGTATGTAAGTCAGTCTATCAAGGCGCATATCGCAAGTCCTCCCTGGAAGCTCGACTGCAGACAGTACATCAACAGTCGAAGGGTTTGTGGACAAATAATATTGATGGAGACGATGCAGATGATACTTCGACATAGTGACGCCCCACTGTATGGCGTGCTGGCTGCTTTGGGAATCCTTGGCGCAGGCGTCCGATGGTACCTGGAAAACAATCCTTCGAACGATCTGATGGGATTCGTCATCTCCGTGAGCGCGGCGTTGTTCGTCTGTCTCGGAGCCACCGCAGTTGGAGGATTCGTGAGCTTAGCCATCGGCGAAAAAATCGGCGCCCAGCAGGACTTTTTTGCTTTCCTTGGCAGCATCGTCGGCGCGATCATGTTTTTTATGCGGGTAGTCGCATCCGGTTAGTGCGCTACAGCGGAAGTTTGCATCGGAGATACATTCTCGTTTCCCGTTCGCTACCCGCTCACCAGCGGCCCATTCGATCGTTACTCGCGGCAAGGGTGAGCCAACGTGACCTCGGCAGCTACGCCGATCTTTATAACTGCCGATGTCCTATTTCAGCACATCGAATAACGGAAATGAAAGGCGCTGAACACCGCTCATCAGACACGCTAGCCACCAGGTGACGCCGTCATTCCTCGCACTATGTCAGGAGTTGGAGCATGGAAACGAAACCTTCTTTAGCCGTCATTGGTGGTACCGGTGACCTCGGATCAGGGCTTGCGCTTCGCTGGATCGAAGCGGGATACTCAGTGATAATCGGTTCACGCGATCGCGAAAAGGCAGCAGCAGCGGGCGACCAGCTACGCAGCATCCTCGCTGAGCGAGGCGTAGCTGACGCACCCCTCGCGGACATGGACAACGTCGCCGCAGCCGACGCTGCCGATATCGTCGTACTAACCGTCCCGTTCAGTCACCAGCAGAGCACGTTGGCGGCTATCAAACAGCATATCAACGGCAAGATCCTAGTCGACGTTACAGTACCCCTCGTGCCGCCAAAAGTCGGTACCGTCCAGTTGCCGGCGTCTGGCTCCGCCGGCCAGGCCGCGCAGGCCTTTCTTGGCGATACCGTGCGGGTGGTGTCGGCGTTCCAGAACGTTGCGGCCGATCACCTCAAGTCGGGGCACGAGCTCAACTGCGATGTGCTCGTGTGCGGCAACGACCCAGAAGCCCGCGCAGCGGTCGTGAAGCTTGTCGAAGCCTGCGGCATGCGCGGCTTCCAGGCCGGCCCGATCAACAACGCCGCCGCGGCGGAAGCCCTCACATCCGTACTGATCACGATCAATCGCCAGTTCAAATGCCATGCCGGTATCCGCATCACGGGCACCTAGGAAGCGCGTCCCGGGACCGTAGGATCCTCGCCCTTGCATAACACGAGTAGGTGAGAACTGCCTCAAAACCGTACCCCAAGCGAGCCGAACGTGCCTACCCAGTTGACGCTAACCGCGCTGCCGGACATCCCGGCAATCGAGCCAGGAGACGACCTCCCGAAGATCGTCGCCGACGGCTATGCGAGAGCCGGGCTGAAACCCACCCACGGCGATGTCCTGATCGTCGCGCAAAAGGTGGTGTCCAAGGCGGAGGGCCGCTACGCACGGCTGTCGGAAATCACACCGTCTGCCGCCGCCCTCGAACTCGCCGCTGTCACCCGGAAGGATCCACGAGTGGTGGAGCTGATCCTGCGCGAATCGCGCGAGGTCGTGCGCCAACGGCCAGGAGTCGTCATCGTCGAGCACCGGCTTGGTTATGTACACGCCAATGCAGGCATTGACCGCTCTAACATCACGTCCGACGACAATGAGGATCCGCGTGTGCTGCTGTTGCCGGTGGATCCCGACAGGTCGGCTCAGGCCCTGCGCGATACGCTGCGCGCGCGCTACGACGTTGATATCGCCGTCATCGTCAACGACTCGGCCGGACGAGCGTGGCGCAACGGCGTCGTAGGCTTCGCCATCGGCTGCGCCGGCATCGAGCCGGTGCGCGACATGGTGGGCCATCCCGACTTGTTTGGGCGCAAGCTCGAACGTACGGAAATTGCCGTTGCCGATGAATTGGCCGCCGCCGGCTCTCTCTTGATGGGGCAAGCCGACGAAGGCACGCCGATCGTACTCGCGCGTGGAATTCGTTTTCGCTGCAGCAGCGCTGACGGCAAGGCATTGATTCGCGCGAAGAGCGAGGACTTGTTCCGATGAAAAACATCAGCACGATCGCGTTTTCCGGCGGCGTCGGAGGCGCGAAACTGGCGCTCGGCCTGGCACGCGCTCTGCCGCCCGACGAACTGCTTATTGTCGCTAACACGGCCGACGATTTCGATCATCTCGGCCTGCATATATGCCCGGACCTCGATACGATCACCTATACCCTTAGCGGCAGAGCGAATCGCTCACAGGGCTGGGGCGTAGAGGGCGAGACATGGAACTGCCTGGAAGCACTGTACGAGCTTGGTGGCCCGAACTGGTTCCGTCTCGGCGACCGCGACATTGCAACACATCTCTATCGCACACAGCGGCTGCGCGAAGGGGCTCGCTTGAGCGAGGTAACAGCGGAAATTTGCGTCGCCTTCGGCATTGCGCAGCGTGTGTTGCCGATGTGCGATGACCCGGTCAGCACCATCGTTGGTACCGCAGAAGGCGAACTGCCCTTTCAGGACTACTTCGTACGTCACCGCTGCGAACCTCGTGTCACGGGTTTCCGCTTCGCGGGAGCGGACCGCGCAACGATGCATCCCGAGCTGGGTGCCGCATTTGACTCCCCCGACCTTCGCGCGGTGATTTTCTGCCCGTCGAACCCGTTTATCAGTATTGCCCCCATGTTGGCCATCCCCGGGATGACTGAGGCGCTGCTGTCGATCCGAGCACCTATTGTTGCAGTGTCGCCCATTATCGGCGGCAAGGCCGTCAAGGGTCCTGCCGCAAAGATGATGAGCGAGCTTGGGCTGCCGACTACCTCGCTTTCCGTGGCGAAGCACTACAGCGATCTTGCCACTGCCTTTATCGTCGACGAAATGGACAGTGATGAAGTCGCGTGCATACGAGAACTGGGCCTCGCCTGTGAGGCAATGCCGACATTGATGAATAACGACGACGACAAACTGCGTCTTGCTCGGTCCGTGATCACATATTGCCATGACCTCTCGCGCTGACGTGATTTGGGCCGTTGTGCCCGTCAAAGACTTTGCGATTGCGAAGAGTCGGCTGAGTACCGCGCTAAGTCCAGCCGCCCGCGCCGAGCTCGCTCGCGCCATGGCCGAAGACGTGCTGTCCGCCCTGCAAAGCACGAAGGTGGCTCGGCACGTTTGCGTGCTGTCGGATTCGCCGGCGGTTCAACAACTTGCCGCCAGCAACGGCGCGGCCTGGCTTGACGAACGCAGCGTCGCTGCGGCGCCGGGATTGAATGCAGCGATCGCCGGCGCCGCGCGAGTCGCGGTCGCAAGAGGTGCGACTGCGCTGCTGGTGGTGCATGCCGATCTGCCGCTGCTGACGGCTCGTGCCCTCACGCATGTGTTCGATACCTGGCGCAATCTCAGCGGCACGGGCCGCGTCGTGCTTGCCCGTTCGCGCGATGGCGGTACGAACATCTGTCTGGCGGAGCGGCCAGACGCATTCACTTATCACTACGGGGCAGGTAGTCATGCTCTGCACGCCGACGAATGCGCTCGGCAGCATCGCATCGTCGCCAACGTTGAGATGCCTGCTACCGCGCTCGACGTAGACACGGTAGACGATCTCGAGATGCTCAAGGACGCTGCACGAGCGGACGCGTGCAGTTCGCACACTGCCGCATTTCTCGCGAAAATCGCCCCCCCGGTATTCCGGAACCCAATGGAGGCCGCACCATGACCGATATCCGAGCTGTGATCCGCGCCGCCGCGAGTGGCGCTCTGCCGTCCGCAACCGAAGCGCTCATGCTCGCCGCCTGTAACGACATGCCGCTGCTGTTGGCCGCCGCGACGGAAATTCGCGACCGTGGAGCGCGTAATGTCGTCACCTATTCCCGTAAGGTGTTCTTGCCCGTCACGCGGCTTTGCAGGGACGTCTGCCACTATTGCACATTTTCACGGCAGTCCCCATCCGTCGATACAGCGTACCTGACGCTCGATGAGATGCTCGAGACAGCCCGCGCAGGCGCCCGCATGGGCTGCAAGGAAGCGCTGTTCACGCTTGGCGAGAAACCGGAACTGCGCTACCCGGCTGCGCGGGAAGCGTTGGACAAGTTCGGCTTCGAAACGACCATTGACTACGTGGCGCACGTTGCCGCAGCGGTGTTCAAGGAGACCGGCCTGCTCCCGCACGTCAACGCCGGCTGCCTCTCCGATGAGGAGGTCACCAAGCTACGCCGAGTAGCGCCCTCCATGGGCATCATGCTGGAATCCGCGTCCGACCGCCTCTGCCAGCGTGGGATGCCCCATTTCGGCAGTCCCGACAAAATCCCGGCAGCGCGGCTCGCCACGCTCGAGGCTGCAGGACGGCAAAACGTCCCCATGACTTCCGGAATTCTCATAGGTATCGGAGAAACCCGGCGCGAGCGCGTCGAAGCGCTCCTCGCGTTGCGAGATATACAGGATCGCTACGGAAATCTGCAAGAAGTCATCGTCCAGAATTTCCGTGCCAAAGCTGGCACGCCGATGGCTGACGCCGTGGAGCCCAGCCTCGACGAATTGTGCTGGACGATTGCAGTCGCCCGGATTATTTTTGGTTCGGACATGGGAATCCAGGCTCCTCCCAACCTTTCCCCCGGCGTGCTGCGTACACTACTGGAAGCCGGCATCAACGACTGGGGCGGCGTCTCGCCTTTGACTGCCGATTTCGTCAATCCCGAAGCCCCTTGGCCTCATCTCGAAGAGCTAACCCAGGAAACGCTGGCGAACGGAAAGTATCTGCAAGAGCGGTTGACCATCTATCCGCGATACGCCCTCGACACTGCCCGCTGGGTTGACGACGGGCTCCGTACGTCCATCCTCCGCAAGATCGACACTGAGGGCTTCGCGCGGATTGACGATTGGGTGGCAGGCGGTGAAGTGCCACCGCCGACAGCTGATCTCGCTTACCTGCGCGAAGCCGATCGGGCGCTAGTCAGCCCGGAACTCGACGAAATTGTCCGGCGTGCGGCGAACGGCGGCTCTCTGGATGAGCAAGATGTAGTCCGTCTTTTCCAGGCACGGGGCGAAGACTTTGCCCACGTCTGCCACGCGGCAGACCAATTGCGGCGGGCCGAGTGCGGTGACACAGTGAGTTACGTGGTCACCCGCAACATCAACTACACCAACATCTGCTACTTCCACTGTCAATTCTGCGCATTCTCCAAGGGCCAACGCATTCACCGCGGCGCCGGGTATGACCTTGATCAAGCCGAGATCGCCAATCGTGTTCGGGAAGCATGGGAACGGGGCGCGACCGAGGTTTGTCTGCAAGGGGGCATTCATCCGTCGTATACGGGAGAAAACTATCTCTCGATTCTTAAAACCGTCAAGGCAGCCGCGCCCGACATTCACGTTCACGCTTTTTCCCCTCTCGAGATCTGGCAAGGTGCTCAAACGGTTGGCCTGCCGCTCGAGGAATACCTGTCGCGCTTGAAGAATGCAGGCCTCGGGACGCTCCCCGGAACCGCGGCGGAGATCCTTGACGACGAAGTGCGCGCAACGCTTTGCCCTGACAAGCTGAAGACCGATCAATGGCTGGAGGTGATGGGCGCAGCACACAGTCTGGGCCTCAAGAGCACGGCTACGATCATGTTCGGCCACATCGAGCGGCTTGAACACTGGGCCCGCCATCTACTCCGGCTGCGTAATCTCGCTGCCAACACCGGGGGCATCACTGAATTCGTCCCGCTTGCGTTCGTCCATATGGAATCGCCGATCTATCGCAAAGGCAAATCACGCAAGGGCCCAACGTTTCGCGAAGCACTGCTCATGCATGCCGTATCGCGACTCGTGCTCCATCCGCACGTTCGGAACATACAGACGTCGTGGGTCAAGATGGGGCCGATCGGTGCACAGGCCGCACTCAGCGCGGGCGTCAACGATATGGGTGGCACGCTGATGAATGAATCAATCACCAGAAGCGCTGGTGCGGTTCACGGCCAGGAGATGACGCCCGCGGCACTCTCGGTGCTCATTAGGTCTGCAGGGCGGCTACCTCGGCAGCGGACTACGACGTACGGTACGGCGCCCGAAGAACGGGTTGCCGCCGCCGGCGCAGCCCACGCCGGTCGGAGCGACTCGACAACCATCAGACTGATTCAGGTTTCCACTCCTGGACGATGAACGCCCACCGAAAGGTATGCGACACCTACCGCATACGTAAGGGACGGAATACATCAATTCTGATATGCCGAAAAAGCCTAGAGGAACGGGGAGACTGCGATGAAGCGACGTACTGGAGCGATTCTAATGCTCGCGGCCGCAGGTTTTTTAATCGTCGCCAGTTTCATGTTCCTCACTCAAGATTCACCGACCGAGGAACCATGCATCTATTACCAAGGCGTGTGCATCGACATGCGCGCTTTCCTGGCAGGAGCGCCTCGTCATCTGTTACCGTGAGCGAGGCCGAATCAGACTAAGTCATTCGAGTATCGCCGTCGATCAGCAGCGGAACCGTTCCGAGCGGGTTGACCTGAAGATAACTGCGGTCCAGCGCCCGAGGAGGGAACGGCAACATCACCGGTTCGTAAGGTAGCCGAGTTCCTCCAGCATCCAGAGAGGCCGGAATGAGCGTGCACTCACGCAGTGGTATAGCGAAAGCAAGATGGTCCCCCCTTCGAATACTTTGGATACACCAACTGCAAGTCGTTCATTGCTCGACCATTCGGCCTTTCGAAAAGCATAGGCAACGGTTCCTGGAAAGCGCTGCGCAGTCACTAATCTACGATGCCAATGGATAGCATAAGCCTTGGCCATGAACCCGGTTATTGCGGAAGGCACACTGAGCTTCCCCTGAAATTTCGCCTTCCAGCAGGTCGCGTATCAACTCGACCCAGAGGAAGAAAAGAAGAAATGTTCAAGCTACCGCACCAGGGGTACCCGGCGGAGTTCAAGGAAGCAGCCGTGCAACGAGTCAAGGACGGACAAGGCGTCCCCCGGCGCCGTGGCCGGCGAACTAAGCATGTCGATCCAGACGTGGCGCAACTGGCTCAAAGCGTCGGAGGCCGGCAAGCTGAACGGCCCCGGCGCGAAAGGAAAGTCGTCGCGGCGGAACAGACGGAGCTCTCACGTCTGCGAGCGAAGAACAAGCGCTTGCAGATGGAGCTGAAAATCGCAAAACCCTCGGTCTGCCCGTTCTCATCACGGTATCTCCGTTCCCAAGATACCGCAATGGTATGCACGATTAATGCCAGAAACTAACGGGACAGGTGTTACGTCGCGAACAATTTGAGAATCGAGGGATGAGTTTGTCGCGTGATCGGCGAGGTGGAATTTCTGAACATCCCCTCGAGCAGCGCGAGACAGTGCAGATGTGAGGATGGCCAGTGTTGCTCTGATATCGTGCGATGTCTACCAAACGCCGTACGAACATCAAGAACAAAGTGGCCATGCATCGAATTGTATTTGCGTTTCTCACTTTCGAACAACATCTTCGCGCCGTCGTCGCCACACCCCAGTCATATCGTCCCGATTGTTGTCCGCATTGCGGCTTCGGTTGCCTGTGGGGGCATGGCTGTTACGACCGCAAGGCTGACCGCAGCGCCGACGGCGATCTCAATCCGCTTCCGATACCGCGTTTCCGGTGTCCGTCGTGTCGACGCACCTGTTCGCGCCTGCCGCTGTGCATCTGCCCGCGCCGCTGGTATGGCTGGGCGCTGCAGCAGCAGGTGCTGCTCCTGCTGATCGCGGGCGCCTCGCTGCGCCGTACCGCTGCGATCTTCGCGCTCGGGCATCACACCGTGCGGCGATGGTGGCAATGGCTGGAGACCAGGCATGAGCATTTCGCCTTTCATCTGCGCAGCCGGTTTGCATCGCTCGGACGCAGCGTAGGCTTCGCCACTTTCTGGCTCGCCTGTCTCCAGTTGATGCCACTGTGCGAAGCGATGGCCTGGCTCGATCACGACAGTGTCGCTGTCCCGTGATCGGGTAATTCTCGTTCGCTGCGCGACGGCGAAGTCTGCGCTGCAACGGGTACCCCACACACTTTGCTCACTGCCCGAGCTCGCGCATTGGCGGTTTCATATGGGGTCCTTCATTTTTACGGGGAACACCTATGAACGAAGTCGATCCGAAGGCCCTGTTTCGCCTGTCGGTGCTCGGTCCGCTCGTCAGCCGCGAACGGCTGGGCCACGGCGAGCTGCAGCAGATCGTTCAACAGCTCGCGCAGCAGGAATACGCCATTCCCGGCTCGCGCCGCCGTCATATCAGCGAGAAGACGCTGCTCAAGTGGTACTACGCATGGCGACGTGATGGTCTGACGGGACTCGCCGATCACGCCCGTACTGATGTGGGCCGCTCGAAGTTGCCTGAAGCCATACAGGGCGCCGTGCTCGCGGCCAAACGCGAGAGCCCGCGCCGATCGATCCGCCAGATCCGGCTGCTGCTGGAGGCCGCCGGCGTGGTGCCACGCGACACGCTCTCGCGCTGCGCGGTGCATCGTCTGCTCAAGGCGCACGGCATCTCACGCATTGCCGGTCCCGATGTCGTGCCTGAGGAGAAACGCAGCTTCGAGGCCGAGTATGCCGGTTCAATCTGGTACGGCGATGTGCTGCACGGCCCGACACTGTCCTTCGGCGGCAAGCGTACAAAGACGTACCTCGTGTCGCTGATGGACGACGCCTCGCGGCTGATCGCCCATTGCGCGTTCTGCACCTCGGAGACGGCGCTCGACATTGAAGGCGTGCTCAAGCAGGCGCTGCTCAGACGCGGCGTGCCGAAGACGCTCGTCGTCGACAACGGCGCCGCCTATCGTGCCTCAACGCTGCAGGGCATCTGCGCGCAACTGTCAATCCGGCTCG
Organism: Paraburkholderia sp. PGU19; assembly: GCF_013426915.1. Lineage (GTDB taxonomy): Bacteria > Pseudomonadota > Gammaproteobacteria > Burkholderiales > Burkholderiaceae > Paraburkholderia. Next base: position 842,998 of record NZ_AP023183.1, on the reverse strand, counting down.
TGCATTGCCGGCCGTACCAGCCGACCAGCAAAGGCAAGCTCGAGCGCTGGCACCGCACGTTACGCGAACAGTTCCTTGCCGAACTCGACGCGACGCATATCCGTGACATGGCGGACCTGAACGCCCGGCTATGGGCATGGATCGAGCAGGTCTACCATCGCCGCAAACACGGTGCACTTGGCGAGCACACGCCGCTCTCACGCTACCAGCGGGACCTGCCGCGCATCCGGCAGCTCGGCACACTCGCTGCGCGGTTGGACGAACTGTTCCTGCATCGCATCTCGCGCCATGTGCGTCGTGATGGCACCGTGTCGTTCAACGGCAAACGCTTTGAGGTCCCGTACGAGCTCACCGGACAGATGGTCGTGCTCGTGGTTGATCCGCACGCCGGCACCGTCCTACGCGTCGAGAGCCAGACCGGGCAGGCCCTGGGCCTCGCCACCGAACTGGATACGGTGGCCAACTGCACGCGCCGGCGGCAGCGGCCATCGACGCAGCCTGCCACCCATGCCGCAGCATCAGGGCCGAACCTGCTCGAGCTCGTGCATCAGCGTCATTACCGCACGGAGGGCTGACCATGTACCGACAACACTTCGGCCTGCGCTGCGCGCCGCTGGACAAGGATTCGACGGACCTGTGGGACGATGGCGCGCTTGCCCAGCTCACCGAGCGCTTCCAGTGGCTGCTCACCAGTCCCGGTATCGGCCTGCTGACGGGCGAACCGGGCGTGGGCAAGACCGCGGCACTACGCCATCTCACTCGCAGCCTCAATCCGCATCGCTATCTCGTCATTTATCTCGCCGAAACGGAGTTCGGCCGCATCGACCTGTACCGGTCGCTTGCACGAGCGCTCGGACTGGAGCCCAGCTACCGGCGTGCCGACCTGTGGCGCGAGCTGAAGCAGCGTATCACCGAGCTCGTCGAGGGCAAGCAGTTGCTGGTGGTATGGATCATCGACGAGGCGCAGAACCTGCCCATCGAGTTCTTCCGCGACTTCCCGTCGTTCCTGAACTTCGCCTTCGATTCGCGCAACCTGCTCACCGTGTGGCTGGCCGCGCATCCGAATCTGGCCACCACGCTCGAACGTGCGCCCTATGCCGCGCTGTACGGACGTATCCAGGCGCGCGTGCAACTGAAGCCCGTCATCGAGCGCGAGCGTTTCGCGCAGTTGATCACGCACGCCCTGAAGAGCGCCGGCTGCACGCATACGCTGCTGGCCGACTCCGGGCTTGAGCTGCTACGGCAGGCTTCACGTGGTCTGCCGCGACACGCCGGGCGAATCCTGCGCACCGCGATGCAGCTGGCCGTGCCCCGCGGTCTGAATCATCTGCCTGACGAACTGCTGCAACAGGCCATCGAGGAATTCCGGTGAACAGGCGCGACAAACATGCAAAGACATCGCGCGCGGCGCCAGAGATCATGCCCCGTCCGCCGGCCCTGCCGGAAATGAGCGACGAGGCGGCCGCCCAGATCCAGCAACTGCTTTGCGACTGGCTGCTGTGGTTTAGCGCAGCCTACGGCGAGCAGATCCGCCGCTGCAATGAGCCGTGGGCTGCGCCCCGACGCGAACCACCATCGCCTCATCGTATTGATGATCCGTTCTGACGACACGGCCCCGGTCTCAACAACCGGGGCCGTTCTCTTTGTGCCGTCCATCAAATGCGCGACGGCAGGTGCATCTATCTTCGCTGCGTCTCACGTTCGCTCACACCGAGATTCCACTCCATCAGCACGCGACAACCGATGCCGTCTCGCCTCCAATATCTTGCGATACCGAGTCTCGTTTAGCGCGCGACGTAACAACAGGACACTGGAAGAGCTGCGCCAAAGGTGCGAGCAGCTGTCGTGTTCAGATAAGACCGGCGGCCCGAAGGGCAGCGGCAGTGTCGCCATAGATCACTTCCAACTTTCGCGTTTTCCCATCGACGATCGTCCATATCTCGACCATCCGAAACGAGATTGTGTTCCCCGATTTTCTGCCGGTGAGGGTGAGTTCCCCCACCAAGATCACGTCGTCGCCATCGGCGATCATTTTGTGCTGGGTGAATTTGGGGCTGGAAAAATGCTCCTTCACCAGGCCCATGAGCCTTGGAAAACTGTCGACACCCTTGTGGACGCCGCCATAGGGCAGAGAAGCAGCCTCATGGATCTCGGTCTCGGCGGTGAAGCTGGCCGTGAACCCTTGGAGTTCTCCGCGCGCGTTGGCCGCGTAAGCGTCTTTAACAATCTGGATATTTTGCTGTTCGACCGACATCCTTGAATCCTCCCTTTGAGCAAGACCCCCCGCGCACCGAGGCTTGGCGGGGCGGACCACCAATTATTGGTTTAGGTCTCGACGTTCCTGCGACGGTTAGCGGAGCTTCGCGATCACGTCGCTGCCGAAGCGATTTATCGCGTCGAGCTTGGCGGCAACCGGAACTCGGGAAGGGGGTAACAGCACCACTCCGTAGTCGGTGACCCCAATTTCCTCAAGTCGACGAAAGTGATCGAGGTCCACGCTTCCTTGGCCGCCCGTTCGGAAATCCGACTCCCGCGCATGAATTTGAAAGTCGTCGCCTTCTTTTCCATACTCGCGCCGAAGGCTGGTCAGCGTTTCGACGGTCTCCTTCATCATGTCGAACTTCATATTGACGGCCGTCCAGCCATCGCCGATCCGGGCCGCTCGACGTAAAGCGGGCTTGGAATGACCTCCGATTACAACGGGAACGGGCAGAGTGGGCGTAGGATTGATTCTGATCGGACCAAATCTGTTGTGCTTACCTTCGTAGGAGAAGGCCTCCCCGGTCATAAGGCCGCGCAATATCTCGATCGATTCATCCAATAATTCCCCCCGCTCTTCCCACGGAAGGTTGTTATAGACATAGTCTTCCGCCCAAGGCCCGATGCCGGCTCCATAGATGTAGCGGTTGTTTGAAACCACAGCGAGAGACGCAATCTGCTTGGCCAGAAGGATCGGCTGGCGAGACGCTGTCTTGAGGACGTTCGAAAATAGCTTTATCCGGCTGGTTTGCCCCGCCAGCCAGGCAAGGACAACAAAGGTTTCTACGAATGGCGTATTTTTAATGTAGTCTCTAATGGCCTTGGTTTCGTTATAGGGATAAATAGAGTCGGTTTCCTCCGGATAGAAAATGCTATCAGGTATGGAAAAGACGTCGAAGCCGGCGTTTTCCGCTGCAACTGCCATCACGGGCCAATCTTCGTAGTCGCCATGAGTGACTGATAAATTGAAGCGCAATATTATCTCCTTGCTCGCCTTGAGCATCTATATTGAATAGAAGGGCCACGCTGACGGGTGTCACGCAAAATGCGAGCCTCCGCGCCGCTAGGACGCCGACAGCTTCGCCAAGCGATATGCTCCGAAGTCATCGGCGTCTCACTTCTCGATCAGGCCCGTTGCGCATACTGCTTCTCGAAATGCACATTGAGACCTCGGATCATGGAGTCGTAGACCGCTACGAGCGTCTCACGAAGTTTGTCGATATCCCCGGTCTCCATCACGTCGAAATTCGCTTCGACTTTTATGTGGCAGCGATTATTTGGAAGCGGATCGAGAGCCCAGTTGGCGATATAGTTCCTGATGCCGTGGAGGAAGCCGTCCACGCAATCGTAATAGAACCTGTAGGCCGTGCGGTCTTCACGCAGCAGGACTTCGCGGTTCACCAGCGGCAGGCCGCTTCCCTCCACATTGGAGCGAGTCATTACGCGAACGCGAAACTGTGTGTCCTTTTCGCCCTCGAGATGGACTTGGCCGAGCTCCATCCCCTCCTCGGTCACATCGTTGAGAAGCCAATCGAGATTGGCCCAGTCGAGCAGCAAGTCCCAGACATCGTCGATGTTCGCGGAAACCTCGCCCTCGAAGGCGGCCCTTCCCCTCTGCACCTTGCTCATCGGAAGCCCTCTCAAGGTCTGATTGTCAAAAGAATTTGGAACTGTGGCTGGATCCAGCAGGACGGCTTAACAGGCACTGGCGATTTCCCCCGGCGCCCCTGCGCCTCACCGGTCTCGAAGATACGGCGCCGCTAAGGCGCTTTTCTGACGCCGCGTTCGTCGACGCCTTTGACCTCCACGTCATCGCGGCCGGCACGGCGGGCGATCTGCTCGAACAAGCGGACATAGCCTGTGCGCGCGATCTTCCATTGGCCGTCCACACGGCGGTAGTCGTCATAGTAATATCCGGCGCCGGTGATTTCCTCGCCGCCGGTCAGGTTCCTCACCGGGTCGGGCACCGGACCCTTGAAGTGAACGATATCCTGCAGCCGCCAGGTACCCTTGGCGGTGTCTGGACCGGTCAGTTGGATCTCCGGCTGCAGTGCGATATGACTGCTGTAGACAACCGGAAGGAACCACGCCCTGAGCCTCGCGATGATTTCGTCGGCGCCCTCGGCGGTAAATTTCCCCTGGTTGTACCAAACACTTGCATCGTCGGTGAAGCAGCTGCGAAGCAACTCCCAATCCTGGGTATCGACCCCACGCAGGTAGCGGTATTTGGTCTGGCTGATCTCATGCAGCGCAGTAAACTCGTCGAGCGTCATCGTGCGATCCTTCAACTGTTCTTTGCGCCCGGGTCCGGGCGAATAGCACCCAGATCGGGCTAAGTATTTGCAACCGAATTTCCTAGAATTCTGGGAATCTGACGTTCAGCGCCGCCGCACAGACCCTTGGCGTCTTTGGTGGCCGAGGCGCCGGCCAGCCGGCCAAAGGTGAGGGCGTTGGCCACGCCGATGCCGCCGCCGACATACCGTCGGCCCAGGGTGCACCCCAAGACCTCGCCGGCGGCGTAGAGGCCCCGGATGGCTGTCCCGGTTCGGTCGAGCACACGGCCATCATTGTCAATGTCGAGGCCGGCATGGCAGGACGTGATCGTGGAAGCGCGCATCTTCACGGCATAGAACGGGCCCTTGCGGATCGGGTAGAACTTGCTGGTCGATTTGAGGAAATCCTCGTCCTTCCCCGCATCGGCAAACTGGTTGTAGCGCTCGACGGTCGCAATCAGACCGGCCGCGTTAATGTCCGATCGCTGAGCTAGCTCCTCGAGCGTGTCGGCCGTCTTCACCCGTCCTTCCTGGATTTTGCGACGGATCACGCTGACCCTCCAGCCTGCCGGTCCCGGATCGTTCACATAGTGCTTGACCACGACGTCTTCCGCGCAGGCCTCGAGAAAGGCTGCTTCGTCGAAGATGACAAAGCAGTGCATCCCGGGCTGGTCGTTTATCAGATAGCCCGAGATTGCATAGGAGGCGTCCTCCGGCGCGAAGCGGTGACCGCAGCGATTCACCACCATCGCCCACTCGGGAAAAAAAGCCTCCAAGTCATACGGCGCCAGAGCCGAGTTGGGTGTCAGCAGGCCGTTGTCGATGCCGGTGATCCGAGCGCCAACGTCCTCGGCGATCTTGATGCCGTCCCCCACATTGAAGGGCACCTCGTGGTAGACGGAGAAGACCCGCTCGCCGTGCGCGGCGGCCGTGGGCCACAAACGTTCGATCATTTGCGGACTGTTTCCAAATCCACCGGTGGTGACCACGACGCTCGGCGCGCGCAGTTCGGTTCCCTGCGAGCGAATACCGACAACGCTCCCGTCTTCCACGAGTAGCCCGCCGACGCGCGAGCCCAGAGCGACCTCGACGCCGAGAGAGCCCGCGTGGTTGATCAGGGACTGGACAATGCCATAGCCGCCGTTGATGGACTGATGCCCACGCGGACAGCCGCCGACCCCGGATTCCACGATGAGGTGCGGCGGGAAGTCGTTACCAAGCTCGATCAGCCAATCGATGATGGAGGCGCCTTCATAGGCCAAGATGCGCGCCAGTGCCGGCCGGATGGACCACTGGTTCAGGCTCATTAAGTGGCTGAACATCGCCTCCGGCGTGTCTTCGATCCCGGCAGCGCGCTGCGGGGCGGTTCCGGCAGCATAGACCACACCGCTGGACAGAGCGGTTGCCCCCCCAGCTTGGTGTCGGCCTCGACCACCATGACAGAGGCGCCCGCCTTGGCCGCCGCGATAGCGGCTGAGAGGCCCGCGCCACCTCCGCCCACGACGATGACGTCATAGTCCATCTGACACCTCTCCAACTAGGCTTCGCGTCCCTGGGGCACTGCGCCGATCGCTGCGGTCACGACCCGCCCAATCAGTCAGCAGCTCCCAAGCCTCATCGACTGATACGTCGACGATCCCGCGCGCCTCGGCGTCGCCTCTCTGGAACTTGCGCATGTGGTTTGCCTCTCTACAGGAAAACGACGTCGAGCGTCTTCGTCTTCATAAGCACCCGAGGACTGCCATCAGGGTACATGTCGACCGCAGATGGTGTCAACACATATCGTCGGCTTGCATACCATAGTGATCGCAACGAAAATGGGGTGCACCGCGAATTCAGCTCAGGCCCGAGCACGAGTTTGCGCGCCGCTGTCATCGGACCGCAGCGGCGCTCGACCACGTCGTCCAGCCAGCGCGCGAACCCCGCCTCTTCGACCGCCTTGTCGTGCGTCGCGCCGTAGTTCTTTGACCGCGATCGCCTTCAATCGCTCCCCGTCGCGACCGTTCGACAGGCATCGGTTTCAAAGCAGCGCCAAGAGACCGAAGAGAACGTCGCCTAGGACGCCAAATCTTCAATGCGGCGCAGTCCTTCCAAGTTCGTTACCTCGACGCGCCTATAACTGATGCTTACCAGTCCCATTTCCTGGAGAAGTCGGACCGCGCGATTGACCTTTTGGCCCGTGATGCCAGACAGGCAGCCTATTTCCTCCTGCGTCAAGGCGATTTCTGCGCTGCCGACGGGGTGGAGTTCCGGATTGAACATCGCGAGAAGACAGTTCGACACACGTGCAGATAGTTCCGAGAGTCGATCATTTTGAACCGTTGCCATAAGTTGGCTCAACCGTTCGTTGATGTTCCCATCGTGCAATCCTGCCGAACGCCGCAATGACCGCGACGCTGCATCGTCGATAACCTGCCCAAGACGGCATCCGGAAAGATCTTGCGGCGCGCGTTACGCGAATAGGATTTCAATCTCACAGGCGCTCGAAGATCGCTGCGATTCCCTGACCGCCACCAACGCACATTGTCACTAGCGCGTATCGCCCACCGGTGCGATGCAGGTCGTAGATCGCCTTGGTGGCAAGGAAGGCTCCAGAGCAACCGATAGGATGACCCAACGCGATGGCGCCTCCGTTCGGATTGGTCTTTTCCGTGTCGAACTCAAGCGCGCGTGCCACCGCTATGGCCTGCGCCGCAAAAGCTTCGTTGCTCTCGATAATATCTATCTGATGGAGCGCGAGTCCGCTCTTTTTCAGGACCAGCCGCGTGGCGGGAATCGGCCCCTCGCCCATGATTTCGTTGGGCACGCCAGCCACTGCGTAAGACACGAGCCTGGCAATCGGCTTATGACCGGCGGCGGCCGCTGCTGCCGAATCGGCAATCACGAGAAAGGCCGCGCCGTCGTTGATGCCCGATGCGTTGCCGGCGGTAACCGACCCGTCCTTCTTGAACGCCGGTTTCATCGCAGCAAGGATATCCAGCGAGGTATTCGGTTTCACGTGCTCGTCGGTGTCGAAGATCACCTCTCCCTTTTTCGTTCGCTTGACGATCGGGACGATCTGTGATTTAAAACGCCCCTCCGCGATTGCCCGTGCCGCCCGGCGATGCGATTCAACGGCCAACAGATCCTGCTCTTCACGCGTTATACCCCACTTGGTGACCAGGTTCTCGGCAGTAATGCCCATTTGACCCACGCCGAACGGGTCGGTCAATGTGGCAACCATCATGTCGACGAGTTGGGTGTCGCCCATGCGTGCGCCCGAGCGCATTGCGGTGGACAAATAGCCGCCTCGACTCATCACCTCGACGCCGCCGCCGATGCCGAAGTCGCAGTCACCGAGCAGCACGCTCTGGGCACTCGTTACGATGGCCTGAAGACCGGATGAGCAGAGCCGGTTCACCGACATCGCAACCGAATCCATGGGCAGTCCAGCGTTGATGGCTGCCACGCGCGCCACGTAGGCGAATCGGCTGTCGGTGGGAATCGTAGTGCCCACCGTCACATAGTTGACCGCGAGCGGGTCGACACCGGAGCGCGCAACGGCCTCTTTCATTACGATGCCGGCAAGCTCAGGGGGGTCTATGTCGGCGAGAGTTCCGCCGAAACTTCCGATTGCCGACCGAACCGCCGAAAGGACCACCACGTCACGCTTGCTCACGATTACCTCCTCGCCCATTAAATGATGGAAAATCGGCCCATTCGTCAGCCGCCGCCTTTGGGCCTTTGCGTCATGCAAGCGCGGCAGTGAAGTCGTCTTTGACGCGACGAGCGCGTCAGAACAAAGAATTCGTCACGCCGCCATCGACCACCAGGCTTTGCCCGGTGATGTAATTACTTTGCTCAGCGCAAAACATCGCTGCGATGCAACCAAAGTCGTCGGCCGAACCGAACCGGCCCGCAGGAATCGGGATCGATCGTACTGCCTCGGCAATCTCCACATCTACATCCGTGCCGTTCGCGACTGCCTTAGCACCATAGATCGCGCGGATCCCATCCGTATCGTGCATCGCAGGAAGTAATGTGTTGATCGTGACGTTGTACTGAGCGACCTGTCGAGCCACCGCGACAGAGTAATTTGTCAGTGCCGACCGTGGCGCGCCCGACAAGATTCGCCAAGGGTGGGGGAACTTGGCCGCTGCGGTCGCGATGTTCAAGATGCGCCCCCACCTGCGGTCAGCCATGCCGTCGACCACGCACCGCATGAACTCGACCGGAGAAATGATCGTGAGCTCGAAATTACGACGCCAGTCATCCTCTGAAATCGAGCGAAAATCCTCGATGTACGGTGGTGGCGAACAAGTGCCAACAAGGATATCCGGCTCTGGGCAGCGGGCTAGAATTCGCGCCCGCCCTTCTGCCGTCGCGTGGTCTGCGACTATAGCTTCCACCTTCGCGCCGGTGGTGCGACGGATCGCTTCGCAGGTATCGTTTAACCTTGCTTCGTTACGAGCCGAGATGAAAAGCTCGACGCCTTCGCGAGCCAGCGCACATGCTGTTCCGAGACCAAGGCCGGCGCTCCCTCCGTTGATAATCGCTTTTCGCCCTCGAATACCCAGATCCATTTCGTTCCTTCCGTATAAGCGACAAAAATCGATCGCTGGACGTTCTACCGTTGGACTTCCGCCGATACGAGCTTACGCGATTGGCGCCGCTCATAGATATGGGCGACAACCGCATCGCACTGAATCGTTGAAACTATCCAAGCAACCCAAGCGCCGCCTTCAGATGACCAATCCGGGTGGGATAGTAGGCCTTGAGTGCCATGTTCACGTCCGCGGCATGTTCGCTATAAAGATCCAAGCCGGCCACCCAGTCGATGCGAGTGGAAGTCGCGCTAAGCGGTGTCAGCGTAATGCAACCCTTTACGCCAATGTTCGCTGCTCGGCTGCATTCGACGACCGTGTACTTGATGACGTGCTCAAGACCGTCCAGGCGCTCGACCCGCTCGGTCGCCCACCAGTCATGGAAGTGCACCGTCCGTAGTGCGCCGACACCGTCGCCAACGGTCTCGCACCGAATGACTTCCGGGTGCCAGCACTTGAGTCCGCCAAAGTCGGCGACGATCGTCCACACTCGCTCGATAGGCGCCTTGATGAAATCAGTGACGACAATGGTCATTGCATGGCCTCGATTGGTCAGACTCGCGACCAGGTCAGGCTGTCGCTTATCAACAGCCGTATTGTGACTCTACAATATGATATTGTACAATATCTTATATGGCGATCTACATCGTAGTGGCGTGACGATCGCGCGTCGACGCAGCCGCATCCTTCGGTGGGCCGATCCCGGCTCCTTCTTGCGTGGGGCACTTCGTGAAAATCGGCATATCGATAGCGAATAACTGGGGCGTCTTGGATGCGTCGAGGCTTATAGATCTTGCGGTCCGTGCGGAGGAGCGCGGGTTTTCCTCAGTTTGGACATCCGAGCATCTCGTCAACGTCGACTACGTGCGCGCGAGAATCGGCGACCGTCCGTACTATCATCCACTGGCCATGCTCTCTGCGGTCGCGTCCCGCACCCGGCAAATCGCTTTAGGTACGTCCGTCCTCATCGTGCCTTTTCACCACCCTTTTGATCTTGCCAAGTACGTGGCAACGCTCGATCAGATCTCCTGTGGGCGCGTGATACTAGGCGTCGGCGTCGGAAACGTGCGCGAAGAGTTCGATTTCATAGGCGTGCCGTGGGAACAACGCGGCGCGATCATGGACGAATCGCTCGATGTCTTGCGGGCCGTCTGGAGTCAACACTCTTCGAGCCACCAAGGCGCCCGGTGGAATTTCAGCGGCGTGCATACATCCCCTAAGCCGTTCCAAGAGCGCCGGATTCCGATGTGGATCGGAGGCATGAGCGAAGCAGCGCTGCGTCGCTGCGTCCGGGTGGGTGACGGCTGGCATCCTACCGGGCTCACTCCGCAAGAGCTTTGCATGCGGACAGCGTCAATGCGTAAAATCGCGGCCGCGGAAGGTCGAGATGCCAACTCCCTCGATGTTTGCATGCGGTTCAACATCGCACTTGACGACGTCGCGGTGACGGACACGGAGCTCCGGTCGACGATCAAGGGCTATGTCGCCGATCGCATCGTCGCGATTGCAGCCGAATACGCCAATGCGGGCGCCACGCATTTCATATACGCCCTCAATTCCCACGACCCAGATACGCTTGAAAAGACCGTCGATGCTTTAGCGGCCGATCTACTGCCAAGTTTCCCGAATTCGTAGCGACGTCCACGCAACTCGACATGCCCAAAACGGGCACCATGAGCTCGAACCTGCCGGCTGCATCGCTCTTCGCCAGTTCAACAAGGAGAACTCATAGTGGAGCTGCACCTGCGGCCAACACGTACAGTAGTGCAGCTCGGACGCGTCCCCGGCCATTGCGAGACGCGAACACGCCATGAGACCTGCCCCTGAGCCTGTCGACGCGTCGCTGAACGTCGTTGTTTCTCGCGGAAGGTGGGGATGCACCGACATCATGCCCCCGTCGACAACCAACTCGGCGCCCGTAATGAACGGTGCTTCGTCCGAAGCAAAAAAACTGCGGCCGCGGCAACCTCCTCGGGCCGGCCCATGCGCCCCATGGGGGCCATCGCGTTCAGCGCCTTCATGATTGGGACCATATCGGTCCCCGCGGGCACGGCATGCGAAAAAATAGCCGTGTCGATCGACCCAGGATGGATGGAATTGCAGCGAATGTTTGTCTTGGCCTGAGCACACCAAACAGCGACCGCCTTCGTTAGATTCCGCACCGCTGCCTTTGTGGTGCTGTATGCGATGTCATGACTCAACGCGACGTATGACGCAGTAGACGCCGTGTTGATAAGGGAGCCGGAAGAACCTCCCGGATTCCGGCGCATCAACTTGACGGCGTGGTGGCAACCGAGCAGCACCCCAGTCTGATTGATCGAAATTAGTCGATTCCATACAGCAAGATCGATCTGATCCACAGTGTTTTCGCCGCCGACAACGCCCGCGTTGTTGAATAGAACATCAAGGCGCCCAAAGCGTTTCTCCACCAGGGCAGCCAAGCCTATCCAATCTTCATTGCTCGCAACGTCGAGGCGTGCGAAGGTCGCCCCCGTTTCCTTGGCCACTTCGCCGCCAAGATCCTCCTGGATATCGGCCACGAAGACTTCCGCACGTTCGGCTCGAAATCGCTTTACTGTGGCAGCGCCCATCCCCGATGCACCGCCCGTGACAATCGCTATCTTTCCAGCCAGACGTCCCTTGCTCATCTGTGTCCTCACTTACCGTTTGTTCAGAAAAGGGGCGTCGCAGACTCAAGCAAACCGAAGTTCGCACGACCCACCAACCAAACTAGTCACCGCCAACCTCATTCGATCCGCCAGCTCCGGATAGAACATCGGGGGTCGATAGCAAAAATGGTATTGCCGCATAACATATTGTAGAGTTACAACGGTTAGCCGCGGCCGACGAGACACACGTGACACAATCCGCCTCTGCGCGCAGTGGCACGCACGCATACTTTGATTGCGGATAGAAACGCGGTCCCGCAGTCCACTGAACTCATAAGTAGCGTGACCTCGCACGGGGGCTGCGTGCGTCGCGATCGCCTAGGATCGGCGCGCGCCGTGCAGCAGTTCCCCGTCAATTACAATTTACCGCCATGATCCATGATCTACGCCACTGGGCAGCGCGCCACCCCGAGCAAATCGCCGTGCAGATCGGCGATGCCGCGCTCACCTATGCGGAACTGGAAGCCCAGGCCAATCAGTTGGCGAGGCTTTTCGACGCCCTCGGGCTGAAGCGTGGCGACCATGTCGCAGCCAGCTTGACCAACTCGCCGTTCACGCTGGTCATGGCTTGGGCCGCCTGGCGCAGCGGTCTGTACTACACGCCGATTGCCACCACGTTCACGCTTCACGATACGGCCGCCATCATCGCAAATTGCCGGGCCCATCTGGTGGTTGCCGACCGATCGGCGCAAACCCACGTGGCGGAACTGCCTGCGCACTGCGCTGCCGTGGGACATTGGTTCTGGCACGGTGATGCGGTGCCGGGCTTCCGCTCGCTGAGCGAGGAGATGGGGGGCCAAAGCGAGCGGCCGCGAGTCGGCGAAACACCTGGCGCCTTGATGCTCTACACATCGGGCACCACGGGCGCGCCAAAGGGCGTCTGGCGTCCTCTGCCGCCCGCCAATCTGCGGGCAACACCGAGCTTTGCCGCGGACCTGATTCCGCTCTTCGGCTTTGATGAGGGCGTGCGTTATCTGTCCACGGCGCCGCTCTACCACGCGGCCCCATTGCGAGCGGCACTGGCGGTGACCGCTGCGGGCGGCTGCGTGATCGGCATGCGCAAGTTCGATGCGGCCGAGGCGCTGCAACTGCTCGCGATGCATCGCATCACGCACTCGCAATGGGTGCCTACTATGTTCCTGCGCTTGTTGAAACTGCCTGAATCAACGCGGCGCGACTTCCAAGCGCCCTTGCACCGCGTGGCGCTGCACGCGGCCGCGCCGTGTCCACCGTCCTTGAAACGCGCGATGATTGACTGGTGGGGCCCAATCCTGGTCGAGTACTATTCGGGCTCCGAAGGCGTCGGCCTGACGATGATCAGCACGCAGGAGTGGCTGAACCATCCAGGCTCGGTCGGGCGCACCGTCAAGGGGGTGCCGCATGTGCTGGACGAAAACTTCCGCGAGCTTGCGCCTGGTTGCACGGGGCGCATTTACTTCTCTGGCGTGACGCCGTTCGAGTATTTCGAGGAGCCGAACAAGACGGCGAATCGAACGAGCCCGCAGGGCTACCAGACCCTCGGCGACATCGGCTACCTCGACGCAGAAGGCTATCTGTACCTGGCCGACCGCATGGACGATATGATCATCTCCGGTGGCGTGAACATCTATCCGCAGGAGATCGAAGCCGCGCTGCTGGAAATGGCAGGCGTGGCCGATGTGGGCGTGATCGGCGCCAAGGACGAGAAATTCGGCGAACGTCCTGTCGCGTTCGTTGTCGCCGAATCCGGACACGACGCGCACGCGCTTCGACGCGACCTGCCGGCGCTGTGCGAGGCGCGGCTGGGCCGCATCAAGGCACCGACCCGCTTTGAATTCGTGCAACAGTTGCCCCGCTCGCCAACGGGCAAGCTGCTTAGACGCGAGCTGCGCGAACGCCTGCGTCAGCATCAGCCACCGGACGCGAACTGAGCCGCGGCGCTTGAGGTGCCGGTTCGGTAGTCTGTACGTCCTTCCGCGCGTAGGCACGCAAGAACGTGTCAATGGCGCAGTGGGACATGCGCCGGACATCGAGGTCGGCAATCGGGCCGTCGGTCGCACACAGCAGCAGTGGGTCGATCACCTCCGCCTCGAGCAACAAGCGCAGTTGTGTGGCGGCAATGTGCGCGTCGGCCCGCTGCAACCGCCCGTGCGCCATGCATGTCGAGACGAACGAGGCAAGTTCCTGCTGGAAGGCTTGGAATCTTTCGTAGAACATCCGGCCAACACCGCCGCGCTGCGCCTCGCTGATCATCAGGCGCCGAACCGAGACGACCTCCGGAGTGCACGCAAGGCGGAGGAAGGATTCGCCGAATTCCCGCAACTGCGCATCCAGATCCTTCCCCTCGGCGTGCAAGCCTTTGAGCATGCGGGCCATCGAATACTCGGGCACGGAGAACATGCAATCGACGAAAAGCTTCTCCTTTGACCCGAAATGGGCATAGATCGTCCCCTTGGACCCACCAACGACTGCCACTATCGCGGACACCGAGGTCCTCTCGAAGCCGTTGGTACGGAACAATTGGTACGCCGCCTCCAGGATCGCTTGTCGCTTCTTCAAGTTTCTGATCGCCACGGTCCCCGTCTCCATTTCACTATCGCGCCGTGAGCTTCGCTTGCTTTGCATCGTCTTGACAATCGAGTCACTCAATATGTACGATACCATATCGTACCGTACATTACGATATTCAATCAAATGGGCTCAAAGTGGCATGGGCCACGCGAGCCAGGAGACACCATGCCAATGACGCCCTTAGTCAGCCAAGGTCCGGCCGGCCGCCCAAAGCGGTCCGGCGTCTGTCCACACGTTCAACCGGTGAGGTGCGCCTGATGGCCCGCCTAGTCGTAATGCGGCGCGATGGCGCCGAGTCGGTCATCGAGGCCGGTGATGGCCGTTCAGTCATGGAACTGATCCGCGACCATGGCATCGACGAAATGCTCGCGATGTGCGGTGGGTGTTGCTCGTGTGCAACCTGCCATGTGTACGTCGATCCAAAGTTTGCCGACCGGCTGCCGCCGATGAACGGCGAAGAGAGCGATCTGCTCGACAGTGCCAAATCGCGCGACGCGACCTCGCGCCTGTCGTGCCAGATCCCGTTCACCGAAGCTCTGGATGGCATGCGCGTAACCGTCGCCGAGGAGGCGTGACATGGCGCGTTCGTACGACGTGCTGATCGTCGGTGCGGGCCATGCCGGTGCCCACACTGCGCTGGCCCTGCGACAGCAGGGTTTCGACGGGAGCATCGCGCTGGTCGGTGACGAGCCCGAACTGCCCTACGAGCGGCCGCCGCTTTCCAAGGAGTTCCTCAGCGGCGAAAAACCCTTTGACCGCCTGCTGGTCCGTCCGGCACCGTTCTGGTCCGAACGCAATGTGCAGGTGTTGACCGGCCACCGTATCGTCGTCGTCGACCCGGTCGCCCACTCGGTGCGCGACGCGGATGACGAGACCTTCGGCTACGGCCGGCTGGTCTGGGCCACCGGTGGACGGCCGCGCCCGCTGAGCTGCCCGGGCGCGGAGGCTGCGGGGGTACATGTCCTACGCACACGGGCCGATGCGGAGGGAATCAAGCGCGCAATGACAGGCGTTCAGCGTGTCGTGATCGTCGGTGGCGGTTACATCGGCCTGGAAGTAGCCGCGGCACTGGTGGCGAAGGGCAAGTCGGTGTCCGTGCTGGAGGCCCGCGACAGGGTGCTGGCACGTGTGGCCGGTGAAGCGCTGTCACGGTTCTACGAGGCTGAACACCGCGCACGAGGCGTCGCCGTTCGACTCGGCGCAATGGTCGATGCCATCGAGACATGCGATGGCCGCGCCACCGGTGTGCGGCTCCACGATGGCAGCGTCCTGGCCGCGGAGATGGTGGTCGTGGGCATCGGCATCGTCCCGGCCGTAGAGCCTCTGATCGCAGCCGGCGCCGCGGGCTCCGACGGCGTCACAGTCGACGCGTTCGCACGCACCAGCCTGCCCGGCGTCCTGGCCGTTGGCGACTGCGCGCTTCACCGGAACCCGTTCGCCGACGGCGCGCAGGTTCGACTCGAATCGGTTCAGAACGCGATAGACATGGCCGTCACAGCGGCGCGCACCATCGTCGGCGACCCATGTCCATACCACGCGGTGCCGTGGTTCTGGTCGAACCAATTCGACTTGAAGTTGCAGACCGTGGGGCTATCGACGGGCTACGACCAGACCGTGGTCCGTGGCGACATGGCGACGCGCAGCTTCTCGGTTGTCTACCTGCGGCACGGACGGGTAATCGCGCTCGACTGCGTCAATGCCGCTCGTGACTTCGCACAAGGGCGCGCGTTGGTGGCCGATGGCGCAAAGATCGAACCGGCCCTGCTGGCGAACGCTTCCCTCGCGCTCAAGCAAGCCCGTGGCGCGCCTGCTTGAGCGACCGCGTGTGCTAACGACGCGCCCTTGACGCGTTTTCGTAACGGCCGGATTGAAGGCCAACCAGACGACGCCCGTGCCATTCGACGAGGCCCGCTTCACCCATCGCCCGAAGTTTGGGTGCAAGGAGACATGATGAACATCGAACCCATTAACCCGCCGATCAGCTTCGCCGACCGCGAGGTCTATGCCTGCCCGTTTTCTGCCTATGCCCGGCTGCGCGAAGAGCAACCGGTGTACCGCGATCCGAAGTCCGGCCACTATATCCTCACGCGGTACGACGACGTGCGCAAAGCCATGCTGAACGTCGCTGCGCTGAGCAACAACACCGGGGTGATGGGCGATCGCTGGGCACCGGAAGCCAACCATCTGTTCGAGACGGAAGGCTGGTCGCCCATGAACACGCTAGTATCGAACGACCCCCCGGGCCACCGCACCTATCGCACGCTCGTCGACAAGGTCTTCACGACGCAGAAGGTCGCGAGCCTGGAACCCCGCATTCAGCAACTGATTGACGAGCTGATCGACGGCTTCGTGGGGCTGCCCGAGATTGACTTCCTCGACGCGTTCGCTGTGCCGCTGCCCATGTACGTGATTGCCGAACAGTTGGGCGTGGCACGCGAAGACCGGGCGAAATTCAAGCGATGGTCGGACGTGGCCATGCAAAGCGTTGACCCGCTGGTCACGCCGGAACAACAGCTCATTCTCGCCCGCGAATTGATCGAAATGCAGCAGTACATGGCAGGCCAAATCCAACGCGTGCGCGCGACGCCCGACGACAAGCTCCTGAGCCGCCTCGCGAACCTCGACACCGACGGGCGCCGGCTCGACATGCGCGAGCTGCAGAGCTTGATCCTGCAGATCCTGGTCGCCGGCAACGAGACGACCACGACGACCCTCGCGCTTGGTATGAAGACGCTGATCGAGCGCCCGGAACTCGTCGAGGAAATCGACCAAAATCCCGATCGGGCACGTCCGTTCGTCGAGGAGACGTTGCGTGTGACCGCACCGCTCCAGACACTGTTTCGGCGAGCGCTTGTCGATGTCGAGATCGGGGGCGTGACGATTCCTGCCGGCTCGATGGTCGAGGTACGGTTCGGCGCCGCGAACCGCGACCCCCGCCAGTTCGCCTGCCCGGCGGACATCGACCTAGATCGCCCGAACAGTGCGAGTCATCTGAGTTTTGGTGCCGGCATCCACCTATGCGTCGGCAATCAGCTTGCGCGCGGCGAACTGCGCCTCGCCTTTCAGACCCTGACCCGGCGGCTGACCGATTTGCGCCTTTCGCGCGGTGTCGACAGCCTGCACTGGATCGACAACTACGCCGCCTACGGACCCGATCGGATGTGGATGGCGTTCGCTGTTCGGCCCCAATGAACTCATAGATTGGGATAATTCGGCCCGCCGCCGCCTTCGGGCGTGACCCATACGATGTTCTGCGTCGGGTCCTTTATGTCGCAGGTCTTGCAATGCACGCAGTTCTGCGCGTTGATCACCAGGCGGTCGCTGCCGTCACCGTCCTTCACGAATTCGTAGACGGCGGCGGGGCAAAACCGGCTCTCCGGACCCGCATACGTGCGCAGATTCACATTCACCGGCACGCTCGCGTCCTTGAGAGTCAGGTGAGCCGGCTGGTTCTCCCCGTGGTTCGTGTTCGAGATAAACACCGAGGACAGCCGATCGAACGTCAGCTTGCCATCGGGCCTCGGGTAATCGATCGGCTCGCATTGCGACGCTGGTTTCAACATCTCGTGGTCCGCATGCTTGTGATGCAGCGTCCACGGCACATTGCCGCGCATCATCTTTTGCTCGACCCCGACCATCAGCGTGCCGAGATACAGCCCCTTCGCCATCCACTGCTTGAAGTTACGCGCGCGATACAGCTCCCGATACAACCAGGATTGCATGAATGCGTGGGGGTACGTGGCGAGTTCGTCGGCCCGGCGGCCGGTGCGCACCGCGTCGAACGCGGCTTCGGCAGCCAGCGTCCCGGTCTTGATCGCCGCATGACTGCCCTTGATACGCGATGCGTTCAGAAAGCCCGCTTCGTCGCCGATCAGTGCCCCGCCAGGGAATACGAGCTTGGGCAGCGACATGAGGCCACCGGCCGTGATCGCGCGCGCGCCGTACGACACACGCTTGCCGCCTTCGAGGAACGTATGGATCGACGGGTGCGTCTTGTAGCGCTGAAACTCCCCGAACGGCGACAGATAGGGGTTCGTATAGCCGAGGCCTACCACGAAGCCCACCACCACCTGATTGGCGTCCATATGGTACAGGAACGAGCCGCCGTACGTGTCCGGCTTTAGCGGCCAGCCGGCCGTATGGATGACGAGGCCCGGCTTGTGCTTCGCGGGATCGATTTCCCACAGTTCCTTGATGCCGACGCCGTAAGCCTGAGGATCCGCGTTCTGGTCCAACCCGTACTTCGCGACCAACTGGCGACCGAGATGACCACGACAGCCTTCAGCGAACAGCGTGTACTTCGCGTGCAACTCCATGCCGAGCTGGAAGTTATCAAGCGGCTCGCCGTCCTTGCCGACACCCATGTTGCCCGTTGCGACGCCCTTCACCGAGCCGTCGTCGTGATAGAGAAGTTCGGCAGCAGGGAAGCCCGGGAAGATCTCGACGCCCAAGGCTTCCGCCTGCTGCCCGAGCCAGCGCGTGACGTTCCCGAGCGAAACCACGTAGTTGCCATGGTTCTTGAAGTTGCCGGGGAGCATCCAGCCAGGCGTTTGAAACGCGCGTTTCTCGGACAGAAACAGGAAGCGGTCCTCCGTCACTTCGACGGAGAGCGGCGCGCCCCTTTCCTTCCAGTCGGGGAGCAACTCCGCGAGCGCACGTGGATCCATTACCGCCCCAGACAGAATGTGGGCACCAATCTCGGATCCCTTTTCCAGTACGCACACGCCGATCTCGGTGCCATTGTCGGCAGCCAACTGCTTGAGTCGGATCGCGGCCGAAAGACCGGCAGGGCCGCCGCCGACGATCACGATGTCGTATTCCATTGAATCGCGCGGGCCGTACTCGCCGACAAGCGTGTCGCTGGGCATTTTGCCTTCCTCACTACTCGATTATCGTGTCACTGCTTAGACTTGATAGGTGACCGTAGGCTCAAGCTACCGCCTTGACCATATCCTCGATGGTTTTCTTCGCATCGCCGAACACCATCATCGTCTTGTCCATGTAGAAGAGATCGTTGTCGAGACCGGCGTAGCCCGCCGCCATCGAGCGCTTGTTCACAATCACCGTGCGCGCCTTGTACGCCTCGATGATCGGCATGCCCGCGATTGGCGACTTCGGATCGTTCTTCGCCGCCGGATTCACCACGTCGTTCGCACCGAGCACCAGCACCACGTCGACCTGGCCGAACTCGCCATTGATGTCCTCCATCTCGAACACCATGTCGTACGGCACTTCGGCTTCCGCCAGCAGCACGTTCATGTGACCCGGCATCCGTCCGGCCACCGGGTGAATCGCATACTTCACCTCGATGCCCTTCTCGACCAGCTTGTCCGTGAGTTCCTTCAGTGCATGCTGCGCGCGCGCCACCGCCAGACCGTAACCCGGCACGATCACGACTGTCTCCGCGTTGCCAAGCATGAACGACGCATCATCGGCCGAACCGGATTTCACCGGACGCTGTTCTGCCGCGCCGCCCGCCGCCGCCGCGCCCGCCTCGTTGCCGAAGCCGCCGAGAATCACGTTGAAGAACGAGCGGTTCATCGCCTTGCACATGATGTACGACAGGATCGCACCGGATGAGCCCACCAGCGAGCCCGCGATGATCAGCATCGGATTGTTCAGTGAGAAGCCGATGCCCGCCGCCGCCCACCCCGAATACGAGTTCAGCATCGACACCACCACCGGCATGTCCGCGCCGCCGATCGGGATGATGATCAAGACACCCAGCACGAACGCGATCAGCGTCATGATGATGAACGGCAGCCACGACTGCGTGAGGAAGAAGATCACGCCGAAGCCGATCATCGCGATCGCCAGCATCAGGTTGATCAGATGCTGGCCGCCGTACACCACCGGCGCGCCCTGGAAGAGCCGGAACTTGTACTTGCCCGAGAGCTTGCCGAACGCGATCACCGAACCGCTAAAGGTGATTGCGCCGACGAAGGTGCCGATAAAGAGTTCGACGCGGTTGCCGTACGGCAGGAAGCCTGGAATGCCCTCCTCCACGCCCAGCCCGAACGCGGCCGGTTCCGACACCACCGCATAGGCGATACACACGGCAGCCATACCGATCAGCGAGTGCATCGCCGCGACCAGTTCCGGCATCTTGGTCATCTCCACGCGCGCGGCGACAAACGCGCCAACCGCGCCGCCGACCACCAGCCCGACCAGCAGCAGGCCAAGCCCCAGCCCGAGATTCGAGCCGAGCGTGGCCGCCTGTTTGGAGATCAGCGCGATGGTGGTGAGGATCGCAATTGCCATCCCAACCATGCCGAAGGTGTTGCCGGTGCGCGCCGTCTTCGGATTGGACAGCCCCTTGAGCGCCTGGATGAAGCAGACCGACGCGACCAGATAAAGCAGCGTGACAACGTTCAGACTCATTATCCGTTCCCCTTCTGGTCGCCAGCGATTTTCTTCGGTCCTTTCTTGCGGAACATCTCCAGCATTCGCCTCGTCACCAGGAATCCGCCGAACACGTTGACCGCCGCGAGCGCGACAGCGAGCGTGCCGAAGAACTTGCCCGGCGCGCCGAGCGTCAGCCCCGCGGCCAGCATTGCGCCGACGATCACGATCGCCGAGATCGCGTTGGTCACCGCCATCAGCGGCGTGTGCAGCGCGGGCGTGACGTTCCAGACCACGTGGTAGCCGACGTAAATCGCCAGCACGAAAATGATCAGATTAATGACGGTGTGGTTGATGACTTCCATCGCCGTTCTCCGTTAAGACTTGCGCGTGACTTCGCCGTCCCGGGCCAGCAGCGTGGCCGCGACGATGTCGTCCGCGAGATCGATGTTCAGGGCGCCGTCCTTCGTGATGATCAGCTTGAGGAAGTCGAGCAGGTTGCGCGCGTACAGGGACGACGCATCGGCGGGCACCATCGAGGCCAGATTCGTATGGCCGACGATCGTCACGCCGTGTTTGACCACGACCTGGTCCGCGTCGGTGAGCGGGCAGTTGCCGCCGCGCCGGCCTTCATACTCGGCGCCGCGTCCGGCGGCGAGGTCGATCAGCACCGAGCCCGGTTTCATCGCCTGCACGGTATCAACGGAGATGAGCGTCGGCGCGGCGCGGCCCGGGATCAACGCGGTGGAGATCACCACGTCCGCCTGTTTGGCCCGCTCGTGCACCAGCGCCGACTGGCGCGTGAGCCACGAAGGCGGCATCGGCCGCGCGTAGCCGCCGACGCCCTGCGCGGCTTCGCGCTCCTCGTCGGTTTCGTACGGCACGTCGAGGAATTTGGCGCCGAGCGATTCGATCTGCTCCTTGACGGCCGGACGCACGTCGGATGCTTCGATCACGGCACCCAGGCGCTTGGCAGTCGCAATCGCCTGCAAGCCCGCCACGCCTGCGCCGAGGATCAGCACGCGCGCCGCTTTCACGGTGCCCGCAGCGGTCATCAGCATCGGCATGAAGCGCGGATAGAGCGTCGCGGCCAGCAGCACAGCCTTGTACCCGGCGATGTTGGCCTGCGACGACAGCACGTCGAGGCTTTGCGCGCGCGTGGTGCGCGGCGCGGCTTCGAGGGCGAACGCGGTAACGCCGGCCGCGGCCAGCTTTGATGAGTTTTCGGTATTGAACGGATCAAGCATGCCGACGAGCGTCGCGCCGCGCTTGAGCAACGGCAATTCGGCGTCAGTCGGCGACTGGACCTTCAGGACGAGATCCGCGCCGAACGCCGTCCCGGTATCGACGATTTCCGCGCCGGCAGCTGCAAAGGCCTCGTCTTGAAAGCTTGCTGCTACCCCGGCACCGGTCTCGATAGTGACCCGATGGCCTTGCGCCCCGTACTCCCTAACCGTTTCCGGCGTTGCGGCGACGCGTGTTTCGCGCGCATGCGTCTCGGCAGGCACTCCGATGTGCATTGTGTCTCCGTTTTCGTTTACGTTTTCGTTAGTGAAAATGCATCAGCACCGATCGAGCTGGAGCAGCGACTCGGCGCCGGTCGACTCGGAAGTCAGTTGGATGAACAACTCGACGGTCAATAAGATTTCGGCAATCCGAGGACCTTTTCCCCGATGAAACTGAGTGCTAACTGAATCGAGATAGGGGCAATGCGAGGCAACATTGCTTCGCGGAAATACCGTTCAACGTGATATTCCTTTGCATACCCCATACCGCCGTGGGTCAATACGGCGGTCTCACAGGCCCGAAACCCTGCCTCGGCACAGAAAAACTTCGCGGCATTAGCTTCTGCCCCGCAGGATCGTCCTTCGTCGTAGAGGAAGGACGCGCGTTGATACAAAAGAGTTGCTGCCTCCAGATCCACCCAGCGCTCTGCCAAAGGATGCTGGATTCCCTGATTCATGCCGATGGGACGATCGAAGACGACGCGCTCTGCTGCGTATGTCGATGCCCGGCGCAGGGCTGCCTTTCCCAAACCCGTCGCTTCTGCCGCGACAAGGATGCGCTCTGGATTGAGGCTGTGCAGGACATACTCGAATCCTCGTCCCTCCTCTCCAATACGATCTTCGGCCGGAATCTCGAGTCCATCGATAAATAGCTGATTTGAATCCACGGCCTTTCTGCCAAGCTTCTCGATTTCCCGTACTTCGACCTTATTACGGTCCAAATCTGTATAGAAGAGGCTCAATCCATGTGTTGTCGCCGTTGCTTCCTCAGCGGGCGTCGTCCGCGCGAGAAGCATGATCTTATCGGCAACCTGGGCCGTCGAAATCCAGACCTTCTGGCCATTCACAACATAGCGGTCGCCTTTACGAACAGCCGTCGTCTTTAGCTTGAGCGTGTTCAGGCCTGTATTGGGCTCCGTCACCCCGAAACAGGCCTTGTGACGTCCGTCGATGATCGATGGCAGCCAACGCGCTTTCTGGTCATCTGTTCCGTGAACGACGACTGGATGAAGACCGAACACGTTCATATGTATGGCCGATGCCGCCGATAGGCCTCCACCCGAGGCCGCAACGGTCTCCATCATCAGCGCTGCCTCAGTAATGCCGAGCCCGGCGCCCCCGAATTGTTCCGGCATCGCAATCCCGAGCCATCCGGCCTTCGCCATGGCGGCATGAAACTCGTGAGGAAACCCTCCATCCTTGTCACGCTTAAGCCAATAGTCATCGTCGAAATCTCGACAGATTCCTTCGATAGCAGAGCGTATGGCAATTTGATCGTCAGTAAGGGCAAAGTTCATAAGGGTTTCGTCTCGATGTGGACTTCACGTGCCGCCTGACATCGACGCACGCGCCAGGCGCATCTGATTTTTTCTAACCAAGCTCTTTGACGAGTTCCGGTACGATATTGAACAAGTCCCCAACCAAGCCGTAATCGGCGACGCTGAAAATCGGCGCCTCTTCGTCCTTATTAATCGCGACGATGACCTTGCTGTCCTTCATACCCGCGAGATGCTGAATCGCGCCGGAAATACCGACCGCGATATACAGTTGCGGCGCAACGATCTTGCCCGTCTGGCCGACCTGATAGTCGTTGGGCACGAAGCCCGCGTCGACGGCCGCGCGCGATGCGCCGAGCGCCGCGTGCAACTTGTCCGCGAGGGGTTCGAGCACCTGCTTGTAGTTCTCGCCGTTGCCCAGTCCCCGGCCGCCGGAGACGATGATCTTTGCCGACGTCAGTTCCGGACGATCAAGCTTCGTCACTTCACGGCTCGCGAACTGCGAGATTCCCGCATCTGACGCTGCTTCGATGCTTTCCACCGATGCGCTCCCGCCTTCCGTCGCGGCCGCGTCGAAGCCAGTCGTGCGCACCGTGATGACCTTGATCGGGTCGATCGACTGCACCGTCGCAATGGCGTTCCCGGCGTAGATCGGACGCTCGAATGTGTCGGCGCTGTCCACTGCCGTGATGTCACTGATTTGCGCGACATCGAGCTTCGCGGCGATACGCGGCGCAATATTCTTGCCGTACGCAGTTGCGGGCGCGAGGATGTGCGAATAGTCCTTCGCGATGTTCAGTACCGTTGCCTCGACATTCTCCGCGAGGCCATCGGCGAGTTGCGGCGCGTCGGCGAGCAGCACCTTGCCGACGCCAGCGATTGTTGCAGCGGCATTCGCTGCAGCCTGTGCGTTGTGGCCGGCCACCAGCACGTGAATATCACCACCGATCTTCTGCGCTGCGGCAACGGTGTGCAATGTCGCGGCCTTGATCGATGCGTTGTCATGTTCTGCCAATACCAGATTAACCAGATTCGTCATTTTGACAGTCTCCCTCTCACAACACCTTTGCTTCGTTCTTCAGCTTCTCGACCAGCGTCTTTACGTCCGGCACCGTCACGCCGGCGGAGCGCTTCGGCGGTTCCGCAACCTTCAGCGTCTTCAGACGCGACGCCACATCCACGCCGAGATCCTCTGGCTTGAATGCTTCAAGCGGCTTCTTTTTCGCCTTCATGATGTTTGGTAGCGTGACGTAGCGCGGCTCGTTCAAGCGCAGGTCAGTCGTGACGACCGCAGGAAGTTTGAGCGACAGCGTTTCCGCGCCGCCATCCACTTCACGCGACACCGTGGCCCTGCCGTCAGCGACAGCGACCTTCGCCGCGAACGTCGCCTGCGGCAGCCCTGCCAGTGCTGCAAGCATCTGGCCGGTCTGATTCGAATCGTCGTCGATGGCCTGTTTGCCGAGAATGATGAGTTGCGGCTGCTCCTTGTCCACCAAAGCCTTCAACAGTTTGGCAACGGCTAGCGGCTGCAGTTCTTCCTGGGCCTCGATCAGAATCGCGCGGTCCGCGCCGATCGCGAGGGCCGTGCGCAGCGTTTCCTGCGACTGAGTCCCCCCTGCTGACACTGCAATCACTTCCGTTGCAATGCCTGCTTCCCTCAAACGAACCGCTTCTTCAACTGCAATTTCATCGAACGGATTCATCGACATTTTTACGTTCGCAATATCGACGCCCGTGCCGTCCGATTTGACTCGGACCTTGACGTTGTAGTCAACGACCCTCTTGACCGCCACCAGTATTTTCATTTCTCATTCCATTCAATGACTTCGATAAATCCACCTTAGCCGTGACCCGCTGAAAGATGGACCGGGCCTCCCGCCCGCGACCGGACGTTCTCTCACGCTGCGAGCGCCGCTAGCGGATGTGGCGCGCAGCATGTCCACGGTGAAAAGAACTTGTCCAAAACAGCGGAATTGACGTCTTCGAGAGTAGGAAATATCCAGCGCGGAGAATTGTCGCCGTCAATCACATGGGCCCTAACCCCCTCGCAAAAATCTCCCACCTCTATTGCGCGCATAGCCAGATCGAATTCCATGCGGTAGTTGTCGGCAAGCGTCATTTGCCGTCCGCGCAGCAAAGCTTCACGCATCACGTTCAGCATCAGTGGAGAATGTGCCCCAAGGGAATCAAGCGTAGCTTGAAACCAGATCCGCTTAGCCGGGTCCGACTCGCAATTCAGCCCTCTCGAGAGCGATTCAATGCACCTCTCAACCGAAAATTGGGCAGCGAAGTGTTCTCGAATCAACGGAAGGAAACCCGCCAGAGAGGTGTTCGGAGCAACGTCCGATGGAGACACGAATACCTCTCTTAAACTTTGCCGAAGGTCGCTTGCATCCAGCAGATTTAAACGCTTTTCAAATCCCCGAAGGGATGAACTCGACGCATAGGCGTCAGCCAGACCGCAGCTGATCGCATCGGCGCCGGTCATCGTTACAGATGTCAAACCGATGTACAGCATCAACTCGACCGGTAGCTTGTTCAGATACCATGTGGCACCTCCATCCGGAACGAAGCCAATGCGTGACCCAAGTACCTGAATCCGGCTTTTTTCACTGACAATTCGCAGCGACGCGCATTGCGCCAGCCCAATGCCCGCCCCTGTCGCAAGGCCGTCCATCACCACCACTAGCGGCTTCTTGAGTTGTCGGAAGGCAAAAATAAGCCGGTACTCGTCGGCGATAAGCTGACGCCACGTCTTATCGCCTGCCATGGCGGCTCGATACAAGGTGCGAAGGTCTCCACCCACGCAAAACACATCGCCCGTCCCAATCATGACGACCGCCGCGATATCTCTGTCGACCCCACAGCGCTCTATTTGCAACGTCAACTCACGCACCGTCTCCGGCGACAGCGTGTTGAGCGCGGAAGGTCGATTTAGCGTAATGATCGCCACGCGATTGATGACCCGACACGCCACAGGCGACCCGCTCGAAGTGCGCCCCTCGATCCGCAAACTTTCTCGATCAACCGCCTCGATACATCGCACCTTGCTCATGATCGAACTCCCTGCCGCTCCGCTGTGATGTTCCCGTCGCCAAGTCGCACCTAAACCAAACACTCTTTCTTAACAGCCGCGCGCTCCCGAGCATTGCTCCGGGTCGCTCTATGCGGACGGGGGGCGTGCAACCTGGAGTAAACGGGCCCGGTCGGTGATGACCGGAGTAACTATAGTATGGTTGCAGACTATATGCAAGCGTTTAACATTAATGGACTTTCGTTGGTCGATGCGTGCAATTGGTCCACTCTGCAAACGTTGCAGCGGGCTACAGCGCGAGAAGTTAGCTTAGAGGCGCCGCCTCTCACGAAGAGTAAATAAACCTTCCACCGCACCGGGCGGGACCAGGACAGGGCCGATTTGCGTTGCCACGGCGTTGCGGCGAACCGGCGCCACGAATCGACGGCAATTTCGCAGTTGACGCCGCCCAAGGTCGGGCTGCATACTTGGTATTGATGCATACGATAGTCATGCAGGACATTTATCAAAACGTTCCCCGACCCGGGGACGTTCCGCCTAACTGCAACTTAAAGTCGAGAGCATCTTCCTATGGAACGCCTTCTGGAAGGAAAAGTCATCATCGTCACGGGCGCCGGCGCTGGCGTTGGCAAATGCATTGCGCTTGAAGCGGCTCGCCAGGGCGCAAGCGTCATCGTCAACGATCTCGGCGTCAACATCGACGGCTCGGGAAGCGACACCGGCCCGGCACAGCAGACAGTCGAGGAGATTCAAAAATTTGGCGGCATCGCGACCGCCAACACAAATAGTGTGGCCGAGTGGGACGCGGCACAGTCGATCGTCCAACAAGCCGTAGACGTATATGGACGTATCGATGGAATTGTGAACAACGCGGGCAACCTTCGCGACATCATCTTTCACAAGATGAGCGAGGATGATTTTGATGCGGTGATCCGCGTGCATCTGAAAGGCAGCTGGAACATGTCACGTGCCGCCGCCCCGCATTTCAAGGCGCAAGAGGGCGGCGCATTCGTGCACATGACCTCCACTTCTGGTTTGATCGGAAATTTCGGTCAGGTCAACTATTGCGCAGCGAAAATGGGCATAGTTGGCATGTCCAAGGCAATCGCGCTGGACATGCAGCGCTTCAACGTCCGTTCCAACTGCATCGCCCCGTTCGCATTCACTCGTATGGTTGGAACCATTCCCACCGACACCCCGGAGGGTATCGAACGCACAAAGATCAACATGCGCATGGAAGCGGCCAAGATCGCCCCGTTCGCCTGCGCCCTCCTGACGGACGGCACAAAGGACGTCACCGGTCAGATATTCGGGGTGCGCAGCAACGAAATCTATCTGTTCTCGCAGCCTCGCCCCGTCCGAACGGCGCACGCCAGCGATGGATGGACCGTCGACAGTTGTGTCCAGCGCGCTATTCCGATGCTGCGTGGATCGTTCTCTCCGCTGGACCGGTCACGCGACGTGTTCACATGGGATCCGGTCTGAACTCTGGAAGGACAGTGACCTATGAACCTCGAAAGATTACTTGCCAAGCGGTTTTCACCTATTGCCCAGCACATTAGCCCGCAGGATTGCATTCTCTATTCGCTCGGCATAGGTGTCGGTGCAGCGCCGGCCGACAGGAATCATCTGCAGTTCACCTACGAGGATGGGCTGAAAGTGTTCCCTTCCATGGTTAACGTAATCAGCCATCCAGGGGCCTGGCTCAAGGAACCTGAGTTGGAGGTGGATTGGGTCAAGATTTTGCACGGCGAACAGTCATTCACGATTCACCGCCCTCTCGAGCCTGGGAAGACTTTCGTCGGCACCTATCGGATCAGCGGCGTCATTGATAAGGGTGCCGGCAAGGGTGCCATGCTGTACCTCGAAAAACAGCTTCGCGAAAAGGATCACGAAGACATAGTCAGCACAGTCACCTCCACATATGTCTTGCGCGGGGACGGGGGGTGCGGGAGCACCCTTGCCAACGCACCGCCGGTCCACTCGATCCCGGAGCGTCCGGCAGATTTTCAATGTACCGTCGAAACGCTGCCCCAAGCTGCCCTTATCTACCGCCTGTCGGGTGACTACAACCCGATTCATGCGGACCCTGAACTAGCCAGGAAGGCCGGCTTCGAGCGGCCCATCCTACACGGGCTATGCTCGTTCGGTGTCGCCACGCGGGCCATTTTGCAAACATGCTGTGACAACCGCCCCGAACGGCTACGCGCCATGCAATTGCGTTTCTCGGCGCCTGTTTACCCTGGGGAGACGGTTATCACCGAAATTTGGCGAGACAGTGGAATCGCCAGCTTCCGGTCGCGCGTGGCCGAGCGGGATGTTGTTGTTCTCAACAACGGACGCGCCGAAGTTGACGCTGCGTAATTCCCATCAACCGTGACCACGTGCGACGGCTACTGATGACACAGAACAACGGCTAGAGGAAGGCTACGGACGACTTCCCGCCCTTGGCCAGCTGTCGTCCGAATCTTCCGGGTCAAATGAGGAACTGAAAATGCTCGAATACGTCAAGTTCACTGTTAATGACCGTATTGCAACCATCACGCTGGACCGGCCTGAAGCGCGTAATGCTTTAAACCCGGAACTAACGGGCGAGCTGATTCAAAAGATACGTCTGGCCAGCGCCGATCCACAGGCCAAGTGCATCCTGATTCAGGCAGAAGGGGAAAGTTTTTGCGCGGGCGGCGACGTGAAAGGTTTTAGCGAACTTCTGCATCTTTCCTCGGAAAGGCGTTTCGATGCCTTCGAACAAAAACTTTTGGTCGGCAACCGGCTACCTAAGGTAATTCTCGAATCGCCAAAACCGATCGTCGTTGCTACGCGTGGAGCAGTCGCCGGCGCAGGGCTGTCGCTTTGCTTGGCGGCCGATTTCGTCATCAGCGCCGAGAGCACGTACTTTATTGCCGCACATATTCTTGTTGGTCTTTCATTGGACTGTGGTCTGAGCGGAATGCTTACGGCAGCGATGGGCATCAAGACCGCGAAGCGCCTTGCGCTGCTCGGCGAGCGCTTTGGGGCTAAAGAGGCCATGGATTTAGGCATCGTCACCCAGGTGGTAAGTGAGACGGACCTCCAGGACGTCACCCAAAAGCTCGTAAGGCGCCTGAGTGCGGGCCCCGCCACCGCGATGGCGAAGACAAAGGATCTTCTCAATCACGCGGTGTACCGCAGTTTGAATGACCAGTTGGCAGAGGAAGCGACCGCGATTGCCGAATGTGCCGCCACGGAAGACTTTCGCAAGGGGATCGAGGCCGCCTTGGGAAAACAGCGGCGCGACTTCGACTGAATGGTTTCGCATTCCTGCGGATATCGTCTGCGATAGCGCGCTGGATGGTAAGCGCATCCACAGGCGACCACGTCGCCCGTGGTACGTCGCCCACCGAAACTAATACGACTTATTTCTGCGAGCCTAAGACAACATGACCAGCGATCAGCTTGAGGCTAACAAGCAAGTAGCACTCCGCTTCCTCGCGCTTGCCTTCGGAATGAAAATGCAAGATGCAATGTCATTGCTATGTGATGATGGAACCTGGTGGGTCATCGGCGACCCCGCGCGGGTCAAAGTTGCGGGCCCCAAGGACACTGTACGAACGCGTCGCATGATGAGCAATATGCATAAAGTATTGCCGCGGGGTATGCAACACCGGGTTCTGGGCGTCACTGCCGAATCTGATCGAGTCGCAGTTGAGTTGGAAGCCGAAGGCGAGTGGCACGATGGCAGGACATACCGCAATACGTATCACTTCTTGATTCAAATCCGGGATGAAAAGGTGTCGTCTATTCGAGAATACATGGATCCGATGCAAATTCCGGACTAGCAAGATAGTTGAACGGGTTTTGTTTCGAGTCACTGCATGCCGCGCATTTTCGCAAACTTGCCACCAGCTTTCGTTCTTACTGCAGAGTACGATCTGCTATGCACCGATGGCGAGCGATATGCGCAGAGACTCTCCAAAGCCGGCGTTCCAACCGCGCCCAAGCGCTACGACGGCACGAATACACGGGTTTCTCACGATGGATGGAGGATTGCATCATTCGGTCAGCGCGATGAAAGACATTGCTGACTTTGTTTCACTGATCATTGAGTCGTCATCCGCTTCCGCGATCGAACAATGATTGACCGCAACGGAACCGCAACCATGCTCTGTCGGGGAGCGGCCGTTTTTGCTCCGACCTGAGACCGGCAACGGAGCCCTCGTACGGAAGGGAAGCCTATCAGCACCAAACGGACCGGGCCGGTATCGACCTGGCAAATCTCTGTATCGGCCATGCTACGATCAAGCGTCGCCACCCGAGAAGGTTTAAACGGCGCGGACGTGGCAACGTGTAGGACGACGAATCTCCACCGGCTTCGTCGAAATCGTCGATTTACCGAATAGTTGGCCGTCGAATGTGCAAGAGCCAGCATATCCGCTGGAGTCGCGTGGGAGCACACAGTGTCGCGCAATATGCCGTGCGCTGGCTGCTATCCGACGAAGCCGATTTCGTGACCGGCACCGTGATGATCGTCGACGGCGGCCTGATCGCAGCCTGATACCCAACGCTTGCATTCAGATATTATAGGAGGTCATATGGGGCATATCCTGGTTACCGGCGGCAGCGGAAATATCGGGATGTACGCGGTCGCCGAGTTCGTGCGACGCGGGCACGAGGTGACGGTTCTCGATCAAAAGAGCGAAGCGCCGATGCTGACCGCCATCGCGCCGGATGCGGACATCGTTGCGGGAGACATTCTGGATGTCGACCTCCTAGCGAATCTCGTCAGGGATCGGAAGATAAGCCACATCCTTCATCTGGCCGCCTATCTCGGGCCGGAATCGGTTGCTTTCCCTGTGAAGGCGATCGACGTGAACTGTCGCGGTACGGCGAACATATTCGACGTGGCGATGGCACAAGGGGTAGAACGGGTGTGTTGGAGTAGCTCGATCGCCGCTGTAGGCACCTTGACCGATTATGACGGCAGGCTGACCGACGAAAACTACCGGATCGCACCAACCACGACCTATGGCGCCAGCAAATATTATGGTGAGCTCATGACCGCCATTTATCGCGAGCGCGGTCTCGATGCCACCTGCGTTCGCGTCGCGTTCGCCTTCGGCCTCGGCAAGCTGACGGGAAGCTGGGGCGCCAATTACAATCGGATCATTTACAATGCCGCCGTTGGTCGCTCGTCCAGATTTCCGTCATGGGCGAAAACGGGCATTCAGATGATCTATAATAAGGATCAGGCCAAATTGTGCGTGGATGCGACGCTTGCGCCAAGATCCGAACACTGGCTGTTCAACACTCCGACCGAAAAGGTTTTTTCCGAAGACGAGGTTATCGCGATCATTCGAGACATAGTGCCCGATTGCGATATTATTCGGGATCCACAACCGCCCTATGGCTCGGCCTTTCCACCGAATGTCGATGGTAGCCGCGCCGTCAAGGAGTTCGGCTTCTCGCCGGATTATACCGTGCGTAATGCGATCGCTGAAATGGTGGATTATTACCGGCGCTATCCGGAAAGCGGTTCTCTCGGCTGAAGGCCATAAAATCGTCGCGAGCCGTCCGGCCTGCCACCGCTGATTGTGAACGGGGACGGGTTGGTCTGGTGAAAGCACGAACCGGAGGTCCTGCGGATTCCGATTGTGCTCGACTGTACTGTTACGGTTACAGATGTGCGCGCAAAAAATCCACCACCTGATTCGCGATCTGATGATGAATCGCCGGACGATCGAATCCCGGCGCGTCCTGGCAAATGAGCGGCGTATCGGCCGCAATCTGCGGCGGGCAGGGATCGACGAACACGAAGTGGCCCGGAACGACATGCTGTTGCGGCGTCACCGGCAATCCGGACGCGACGGCTAGCGCATTGCGTGGCGCGCTGAGTGAAGCCTTCTTTCCGGTCGATACAGTAGCACCTGGATGCGTATGGCCAAAAAGCCTGGCGCGGTGAACATTACCGCGAGCGGATCCATTAGCACCAGCGCGTTCAGGCGCGGCTCGATCGGCGGACGCCAGGCGGCAAGATCTGCGGATACTATGAGCGTCGGGTTCGCGACGGTTGACGATCCCGCTTCCATCTCAGCGGTCCGACGACGCCCGCATGAGCCGGCATCGTCATGGGTCGCGCAGAACGCGTTTGCAAAGGCAAAGTCATCAGCCAGCATCTGTTCGGCCGCGTCCCGCTCGGCGGTGCCCGTCGCCAGCGTCACCTGCGCGTTGGCTACCAGGCCGTGCCGGTTGTCGGTCAGCACGTGGCCCATATAACAGAGCATCGCACCCGTTCCTTTGCTCTTGCGAAACAGGCGTGCCTGCTCGTCCGTCGAGGATTGGTGCGTCTCTTGCGCTTCTGTCCGTGCCAGTTGTCATTCGGCGCGGGCGGGTCGTCAGGAGGTGTGTCGTCTTCGTCTGGACTTGCCTTCGGCACAAAGCTCTTCTGCCCGGCCCATGCTGAATCAATATACCGTCGACGCTAAAGTGCTCCCCAGAAAGATGTCCACACTCGCGCGCGGTCTCGACTGTCTCGTTGAAGAGCAACAACACCACATCGTGTTTGAGCAACCGGTCGCGGTTCCTGCTGAACGTCGAGTGGTCCCACACGGTCCCGTCCATCGGCAGGCCGACGAACCAGCGGAACAGCATGTTGTAGGAAATCTGTTCCACCAGCATGCGCTCGCTACGAATCGAGTACTGCACCTGCAGCAAAAGAGCTCGCACCAGTTTCTCCGGCGCGATGCTCGGCCGACCTCCTTTCGCGTCAGCCTCGTACATCCGAGCGAAAACGTCGTCCATGCGTTTAAGCGCGTCATTGAGCCACGCGCGAATCGGACGCAACGGATGGTCCCTTCGGCACAAAATCGTCCAGCTTCAGCACCGTGAACATTGACTCGGTAAAACCGAATGGTGCGCCTGAGAAGACCGTGACCATGGATAAAAGTGGGGCCAATCTGGCCGCCCTTCAGGCCATCAACGCTGAACGGGAAATGCCCATCAAGGTCCGGCAGGTCAAGTATTTGAACAACATCGTCGAACAGGATCATCGGGCCATCAACGCCGAATCAGACCAATGATGGGCTTCAAGGATTTCCGATGTGCTCGCATCATCCTGTCAGGCAATGAGACCATGCATATGATCAGGAAAGGCCAGATGAGGGACAACGGCGTTACCCGAACCGCTGCCGATCAATTCAATTTGTTGGCTGCATAAGGAATCCTTATCATCGCGGAAATCCCTCGCCGTGCCGATCTTGTCGCGACACAACCTCCGTCGGGCCTTATCGGTCATTCGATGCGCCCTGTCAGCGTTTCGGGGCGAGCCGTTCGATGATGCGCATGTCGGTGTTATTGTCCGGCCCAACCGCCTTGAAACAGACATGGTCGGCCCCGGCGTCGAAATGTTCCTGAATGCGCTTGCGGAGGGCGCTTTCATCGCCCCAGGCTATGATTGAGTCGATAAGGTAATCAGAGCCGCCATTGGTGAAGTCCGCGTCGCTAAAACCCATGGCGCGCCAAGAGTTCAGGCTTGAATCCCAGGCCGCGGCGCAACGCTAAATAGCTCTGAACCGCTTCGCGCAGTGTGTTCATCGCACACCTCCCGGCCAAGGCAAGCCCAGTGTGCGCAAGGCAGCAAGATCGACCCTCGTGTAGATCGCCGTTGTTTCTGGACGGCGATGGCGCAACAGCTCGCCTATCTCTGCCAGGGAGGCACCCTGGCGCAATAGATCGCAGGCCAGTCGATGTCGAAACTGATGCGCACCCTTGTGCGGCGTATCAACACCTGCTCGTTTCAGCGCCTGCACAACGATAGATCCGATGGCTTCCTGCCCCTGAAACTCCCCCACCGGCGCTACGCTACGCAAAAATACAGAACGACTGGTACTGTGCGGTCGTCCCTTCTGCAGGTAGTCGGCGATCGCCTCACCCACATCGGCCGGTAGCGGCATGGGACATCCCCTTGCGCCCTTACCATGCACATACAGACTTCCACTATCCCAATCGATGTCATCCAGTTTGAGCGCGACGATTTCCCCCGCGCGCAAACCCAGTCGGGCCAGCAGCAATAAAATTGCATAATCCCGGGAGCCCACGGCGCTTTGACGGTTGCAAGACGCGAGCGCTGCTTGTGCATGCTCCAATGAAATCGCACGAGGGATTGACGCCATCGACCAGTTGGCAACGGTAGGTACAGCGGCAGCCAGATCACACTTGACGGCGCCGCAGTAACGCAAATAGCGGAGGAAAGATCGCAGCGCAGTGACCATCATTTTTGCCCGCGCCAGATGCAGAGATTTTACCTGCTCCTGCACAAATGCGATGACATTAGCGGCGCGCAGTGAAGCAAGTTGTATGTTTTTACGGTCACGGAAACAGGCCGTCAAAAAGACTCGGGCAAAAGGCACATAGATGCCGATCGTCTCGGCCGAAAGACCCCGTTCCTGCGGCAAGTACACCGTGTACTCGTCCAATAAACGCCGATCGGGCGTCACCTCGACGGCAACGGTCCGCAACTCTGCGATGGCACCCTGTTGGCGCAGAAAATCCAGCAACCGTTTCAATACGTAGGTGTCGCATGATCTGGGACATCGATGACGAGCCCGATAACGTAGATAGTCAGCCCTGAATAAAGCGTTTTGTCCGTCGTCGGCGTCAGGCGACGGGCGTTGTCTGATCGACAGAAACGAACAACGCGACAAGAACGACGGTGCAAAAAAGCCGCAGCTTCCTGAAGATCATCCGCAGATTGTGGCCTGCGCCGCACAGCACCGCATGCATCGCGTCGCCGAGCGTCCCCTTTAGCCAGTTCCGGTCGAGCTTCCCGTCGGTCTTCATGTGGCCGATAGCTGGCTCGATCGCGCTGCGCCGTCTGATCATCGCCCGCAATCCTCGCGTGATGCCTCGCCGCAGGCCCGGGTGGTAGATCTTCACACCTTCGATGTCCACGCCCTTGTAGCCACGGTCGACGATGGCGACCTCCGGCGTAGCGTCACACAGGATTGCCGCCTGCTCCAGCGCCTCAGCGAGCGTGTGCCCGTCGTACGGATTGCCTGGCATTGAGCGCATGCCAACGACCAGGCCCTCCTTGTGCGTCGTCGTGATCGACACCTTCACGCCGAACTCGTAGGGTGTGCGTGCCTTGCCCTTGGCCAGACACTCGACTTCTGGTGCGTGCAATGCGTAGAGCTTGTTTTTGTCCTTTGTCTTTTGCGACAGGATGCGCTTCGTGCGCCCAATCAGTTCCTGCAGGGCCGCGCGGCTACCATCGGCGAGCGTGCCAAGCTGCCGCTCCACGTCACGCATCACCCGACCCACCCGCGAGCGCAGCGTACGCAACACTTTCTTCATGCGCTTGTACTGCTTCGCATGTGCGTAACGGCCAATCTGACGCGCCAGGTGCGGCGCCTCGCGGTTGTAGTTCTGCCGCAGCTTCAGGCCATGCCGTGCGGCCGCCTTCACCAGATGTTCGCGACACCGTTCAAGCAACCGTGAATCGGTTGGATGGGCAATCGCCTTCTGCATGACCGTAGTGTCTACGATCACGCGCTTCACACTCGAGGCCTTGATCACGCCGGCACGTTTGGCTGCTTCGATCGTCTCGGCCAGCAGCTCTTCAATGCCGGCCTCGCCCAGCCGCTTGCGCCAGCGCGTCAGGCTCGACGGGTCGATCGGCGGCTCGGTCTGCAGGTACGTTTCGCCGGTGAACACCTGCCAATACGGGTTTTCCACCCACTGCCAGACGACCTCTTCGTCGGACAGGTCAAATGCGTGCTGCAGATACAGCAGCCCGGCGATCAGCCTGGGTGATGTCGCCGGTCGCCCCTTGCGCGACACGAAGCTCTCGCTCATCGCGACGCCCAAACGATCCCAGTTGATCAGCTCGGTCAGCCGTACCAGCGGATGCTTCAGATTGATCTGTTCGCGCAGCGGTTGCCGGAAGAAATCTCCTTCAGTCACAGGCGTCTTCGGACCCATCCGCACCTCGCAGGATTTGCAGGATTTAGGCTTTAATATGCCAGGTCCCTGCAATTTCCACAACGCCAATTCAACCCCGAAGCCACGTCGCGCAAGGTCCTCCGCTTTGTTCAGGCCCAACTAGATAGCTCGCTATATGCACGTCCGTAATCGCTGGTAAAACAGCATGTGTTTGCTTGAGCCAACGGCTAAAATCAGCAGCCAATCGCGGAAATTTTCAAGCTAGTTGTCGCCTCAACGAATAAATATCAGGCGGCTTTTCTCTCCTGGTTGCGACGTTGTGGTGTGACGCTCGGGTTATCGATGCGATCGGGATTCAGATGCACGGTGTCAACGCGCTGCCAGTTGCGGGCGGGGCCTTTCCATCGGAGTGGTTTGCGCTGCCTTGCCGCCTGGTAAAGCGCAGCGCGTCGAAACAGAATGTCCTGATCGAGGTTGGCATGACGTTGCGCCGGCGTCACGAACCGGATCGCGCTGTGACGATGCTCCTCGTTGTACCAGCGCACCAGCGCGCCCACCCAGGTGCGCGCGGCGAACAGGGTATCGAACGCCTTGAGAGGATAGGCAGGCCGGTACTTCAGGGTCTTGAACAGCGACTCGGAATACGGGTTGTCGTTGCTCACGCCGGGGCGACTGAGCGACGGCATGACGCCCAGCGCCTGGAGGGTAGCGAGCATCGTCGCGCCTTTCATCGGGCCGCCGTTATCGGAGTGCAGGATCACCTGTTCGGGCTGTATCGCTTCGCGTGCGCAAAGGTCTCTGAGGACTTCGCTGGCCAGCGCGCTGCTTTCCTCGGCATAGACCTGCCAGCCGACAATCTTGCGGCTGAAGACATCGAGAAACAGATACAGATAAAAAAACTGTCCACGAATCGTCGCCGGCAGGTAAGTAATGTCCCAGGAATACAGCTGGTTCGGCGCGTCGGCGCAGACTGCGCGCGGTTTGCTGCGTGCGCGGGCCGGCCGTTCGCTGCGCCGGTGGGCGAGCTGGTTCGCTTCGCGCAGCACCCGGTAAAACGTCGATTCCGAGGCAATGTAGCGTTGCTGGTCGGCCAGTCGTGGCACGATCTGGCTCGGTGGCAGATGAGCGAATTCAGCAGAGTTGGCCACCGCCAGCAGTTCGGCGCGTTCATCGGCCGACAGCTTGTGGGCAGGCTCATGGCGGCGCAAGGTGCGCCCGTCCACCGCTTCAGGACCGGCGCCTTGCCAGCGCTGCACGGTGCGCGCGCTCAGCCCCAGCATGGCGCACGCACGTGCCTGGCGAGCCCCGGCTGCGATCGCCTCGTCGATCAGAGCCTTCAATGTCGCGCGCTGTTCGGCAGAAGTCATTCGTCCTCGTCCCCGAACAGCGCCTGATACTTTTTTGAGAGCACCAGCAACGCAGCCGCTTCCGCCAGCGCACGGTCCTTACGCTTGAGCTCGCGCTGCAATTGCGCATTGGCCTGTTTGAGATCGCGCACTTCCGGCGCGTTGGCGCGTGGGCTCACGGTGTCGCCAGAGCAGAACTGCGCACGCCACTGGGTCAGATGATGGACAAACAGGCCCCGTTCGCGACACCACGCGTTCAGTGCTTCCTCATCCAGTCCATGGCTCTGTTGCAAGGCCAGCAGGCGCTCTTCCAGAGACCAGTCTTGTGGGCGCCGTGCATCGCTAGGGCCCGGATTGCGGCTTGCGGCGTTAGACACCCGGATCCACTTCCTCAAGGTTAATACATTCATGTTCAGTTCCGCGGCAACCGCTCCTACGGAGCGGTTGCCGCGTTGCAGGGCCTTCGCCAGCGCCTGCTCTCTGAATTCTACAGAATACGTCTGTTTCGTCTTCAACCTGCACCTCTGAGTTCTCTTCAAATGATGAAAATTCAGAGGCGACAACTAGTGTGACGCCGGGGGATCGGGTTTGCCCACGGCTCGACTCTGGAGCAAATCCTTGGTCGTCCAGCGATTTGGTAAAGGAACTGATATAGGGCGCGAGCGGCCCTTCTAGCACACACCTCAACGACCACGAGCGAGTGTATGACGGCTCCATGATGAGTTCCTCCCAATCGAGATTACCTTGAGAGGAGTCAGGATAATGCCGACCACCATGGAACGAAAACGTTACCATTTGCGACGAAGATGAAACTACTCGGCCATATTTTTTTACACGGAATTATGCCGGATATAGATCATCGCCTTGCGGCACAGATGTCGGGCTGTCACGAGTTCCGATGTCATGGCTTGTCCCTCGGGGCATCAACCGGATTTTGCGAATCGTGATTCCTCTCTATTATTAAGTACTCCTTATTTAAATTCCAGGTGGATTTTTGCTTTTTTGACGATCCGAATTCTCTCGCTATGCGAACCAGTTCCCGGACACTATCGGCCGATAGTTTGCTCGATGGCAGACGTGGAGACGCCGGATGGAGGGATGTCGCCACCACCGGAATCTTTAACAGGATATCGTCGCGATAAGCGACGGTGACTTGACCCGATGCGCCGACCGTGCTCGCTGGCGCCACTACAGTAAAAGTACGGCCATACAGCGGATGGGTGGGATCAGTGACAGTAACCTGTTCCGGCCGCCCAGTTAGCAGTTGAACAGGGGTACCAAGGTGTGTGCTCGTACGAGCCAGCAAGCTTCAATGATCGGCTCCTACTTGGGCTCAAGGGAACAATGAGTGAAGCCGAACTCCATGTTCTCAAAGCGCGACTCCGAGGTGGAATTCTGAACAAGGTGAATCGAGGCGAGTATCGGTGCCTGCTACCGACCGGCTTCGTATATGACGACCTTGGTAACGTAGTGCTTGACCCAGATTCCCAGGTCAGAGAGACCATCACATACTTCTTTGAGACGTTCTTGCGAGTCGGCTCTGCCAGCCAGACTGTCAAGGTCTTCAAGAAGGAAGGCCTCCTGTTTCCATCCCGTATGCGCAACGCGAAGTTCCTGGTCTTCCAGCACCTCACTGCGTCGACGGCACTTCGCATGTTGAACAATCCGCGCTACGCAGGCGCTTACGCCTACGGCCGGAGGCACTATCGCAAACTTGCAGACGGGCGGAAAGTGCCGAGAAAGCGTGATCGCAATGACTGGCTTGCCTGTATCCCGGACGCCCATCCTGGTTACATTACGTGGGAGCAGTTCCAGCAGAACCTTACGGTTCTGGAGACGAATGGTCGTGGGTACAAAGTTGCGCGATCGTCGCCACCTCGCGAGGGAGCTGCTCTAATGCAGGGCCGCGCCGTCTGCGGACGTTGTGGCCGGCACCTCCGGCTCCGATACGCTACGCGACGCGGACGACAGGAAGCCTGGTATGTCTGCGACCGGGCACAAGGTGCTCATGGAGAACCAACCTGCCAGTCGATCGCCGGAGCACCGATCGATGAAGCCGTTGGTGCACTGGTCGTCGCGTCGATGACTCCGGCTGCCGTTGATTTGGCATGGGAGATACGCAGGGAAATCGAAGCGCGTCACGATGAAGCCGACCGATTACGCTTGCGCGCTATCGAACGCGCCCAGTTCGATGCAGATCTTGCGCAACGGCGATTCATGCTGGTCGACCCAAGTAACCGACTGGTCGCCGACACACTCGAGCAAGAATGGAACGACAAGCTGCGCATATTGGCCGACGCGAGAGAACAAAGGGAGCGTAGCCAGCAGCAGGAGCGTCTCATACTCGACGACGCTATCCGCGACCGGCTCATCGCAATGACAGCGGACTTCAAAACTCTTTGGCGCGATCCATCGCTGGCGAATCGAGAGCGAAAGCGGCTGCTAGCCTACATCGTCGAGGACGTCACACTGCTCAAACTTCCAGGCGAATGGACAACGAAGATTCACGTTCGCTTCAAGGCCGGCAAGACTGAAACCCTCACGGCGCAGAATCCCAAAACATCTGCACAACAGGTCAAAACCCAGCCAGAGGTCCTCGAGCTCATCGACAAGCTTCTCGATGACCATACATGCTCTCAGATTGCGCAGCTCCTTAATGATCGGGGCATCCGTCCCGGCGGTTGTGTCCGTCCAGGTAAGGCGAACATTCGGTTCGACGCGCTGCGCGTCTCATACATCGCACAGCGATACGGACTTCGATCCCGCCGCGACAGACTGCGCGACCGCGGCATGCTCACAAAACTCGAGGCTGCAGCTCGACTCGGCATCCACGAAGCAACACTCACCAGGTGGGTCGAATACGGCCTTGTCAAACGACACGCCTACAACGATTATGCGTTCCTCTATGAAGTCCCGGATTCCCACCTGCCTGTGAAGCACAGCAGCAGATGGGATCGACTCACTGACCGCGCGACAGCGGCGCGAGCGAGTGCAGCATCCAAAACACTCTGATCCAAGAAAAGGAGTTGCAGTATGAATCCAGCTAGTTGTACCAGAGCGCGAAGCCGGTGCGATCCCAGTATCGGCATTTGACTTTCGAGCGGTCCCGGCCGACAAACACGAACAGATTGCCGGAGACAGGGTTCTGGGCAAGCAGTGGTTCGACCAGATACGACAGGCCGTCGATGGATTTGCGCATGTCGACCGGCTCACGGCAGATATACGCACGGACATCGGCCGCGATCAGCACCGGCTACCGCCGAGCTGTCCGAGCACGAAACGCACGATGCGCTCGGCATGAGCACCGGTCAGCTCGATGCGAACACCGGCGAGCGACAACGTCACCCGGTCACGCGAAGGCGACAAAGCGTCCGCCGTCGACGGTGGAGCAGGAGTGGCTGGTGCGGCGTCCGGATGGGAAACGATAAATGCCGCGTCTGGTGTGACCGCGAGAGGGTGCGGCTCTGCACGTGGCTCGCTCGAGAGCTTCTTGCGCCACAGGCCGAAGGTACTGACGGCGAGCCCCTGCTCACGACAGAAACGTCGAAGGCCCAGTCCGCTTGTGGTCCACGCGATGACCATCTCGCGCCAGAATGCTTCGCCTTACCGGGGGCGTCGCGCGCCCGTCGGTACGGCCTCTCCCGTTGCGTCGTCCATCGCATTGCTCCGTCGTTACGATGGCATCACCTTCGCACCGCGCTCACGTGCATTCAAGACGGGATGCGCTGACAGTTACAGCTGATACAGCGACGCTCACAACGTAGCGGCCGTTGCGCTGGCCAACAAGATTGCCCGAACTGTCGGGGCGCTGTGGGCCCACGATAGGGAATTCCGGGCTGACTACATACCCGCTAGCGCGGCCGCCTAGTCAGCCCGGCTGTTAGCTGCACGCAACACACAAAGGGCAAGCAGAAGATCTCTCCGATTGCTTAGGCAATCATGAAGTGATGGCAGTAAAGGTTAGACCGTGGTTGGCAAAGCCCGACAGTGACCGAGCACCTTCGAGTGCGTCAAAGCGACGGGGAACCGACCAGCGAAACCCATCAGGGACAGCGGCGCAGCCGCAGCGAAAGTCCGAATGTACGGTTGCAATCTACCTTCAAGTCATCGCGTACTGAAAGCCTAGCAAAACCGGGGGCGTCCATGTACGGTCATTGGTGTTCCGCTTCCTGAAAGCAGCCGGTCGCCGACGCGCACTCCCGACGCATAACGGTCCCTCGATATTCCCGAAAGCGGCGATTCCGCTCGGGCGCCCAGGTACCTTGCGTTATCGTTACGATGAGATCCCGTCGTTCGTCGCGTGACGCCGATTCATGCAAACCAAAGCACTTATCCATCTGGCTACGATGCTGCACCTATCGATCGTCTCGATCGCGCCACGCTCGATTTCAGGATGCGTGGGCGTTCCGCAGCGAACACATAAGCCGTCCACGGGCTGCAAACCGTAGTCATTCGCGACATGCACGCCGGCGATCTTTTTGCTCGCCGTGTTTCCACGGCCCCTCCCCAATATGTGCTCTATGCCAATAGCCCGCTCAGGACGCCTGTTTGCCTACAACGATGTTGGTTGCACGGTTTGCAGCGACAATATCGGCGTGGGTGGGACTGGGGCCGAGGCCGGCGAAAACCTCCGGCAACCGGTCGCGTATCCTGGGCGCAATCCCAGGAGCCGCCGCAGCCAGCGCTTTGCGCGTGGCATCCGCATCGTAGTCGCAGCAATACGCGGGGGTTGATGGCTGCTGGCGCCAGGATTCTGCGAGCGAGCCCGCATCGACCGGATCGAAGCCCATCTGATTCACAAGCTCCATCACGATTCCCTTGGAGCGCAGGTCATCCCCCGCCACAGCGACGGCGAGGCGGCCAGGCGTCTCCTCCGGCTGGCCCAGCTCTGCGAGCGTGTATGCCAGCACGTTGTTGAATGCCTTGATGACAGGGCGCTCGATCTGCCGTGACACCCACACGCTTTCGGGCATTCCTTCGTCGATCTCTGGAATGTGCGGGTCGCGCATATCAGGATAGTAGTTGCCGGTGTCGATGACGATGGCGTCAGCCGCTACCGAATCGAACAGGTCCGCGGGAAGCGCCTGCACGGCGGGCAACGGGATCGAAAGAATGATGACTTCGGCACCATCGACCGCGCCGCGCACGTCCACGGCTTGCGCGCCGATCTCGTCGGCGAATTCTCGGACACCATCCACGCCGCGAGAGTTCGCGACGCGGACTTCATGGCCTGCTGCGCTTAACTTCCGGGCCAGGGAAGCGCCAATGTTCCCTGTTCCGATGATCCCGATTTTCATAGCTGTATCCTCGGTGTTGCACAATACGCCTACTCTAGCTGGCTTCTGTGATAATGTTAAGTACCCACTAAAAAGTAAGTAGCATACCGAGGTGTTTGTGTCTCAAGAGCGCGAATGGAACTGCGAGGATCCCCAAAAGCGATTGGAATGGGCGGAGGCGACGACGGAGGCCCTCCGGGTTCTGGAGGGCAAGTGGAAGATCGTCATCATTTGCCAACTGTTTGCCGCAAAAGGCCCGCTTCGATTCTCCGATCTGGAGAAGCTGATTGACGGCATCAACCAGAAAATGCTGATTCAGCAGCTCAAGCAGTTGGAGAAAGACGGTATCGTGCGGCGAACGGTATACCCACAAGTACCGCCGAAGGTAGAGTACGAACTTTGCGAGATGGGATACGCGCTTGGGCCGTCCATGCAGGCTTTAATCGAGTGGGCTGAGATGAGGCGCAAGCGTGCCGAACGTAACGCCTACTGAGAATCAGGCTCTAGCGGCGCGCCCGCGCGTAGCCCCGCCATAACGAAGTCGATCAGCCACGCAAGTCGGGGGCGCCACTCTTCCTTGAAATTGATCTGCCAAATACCAGCAGTTGCCAGGAAGAAGTCATCAGTCGTCACGCCGGCGCGAATGGTTCCAGCTTTCTCATTTGCCGCGAGCAGCAATTGGGCCGCAGCGACTATGGGGGCATAGCCCGCTTTTCCGGCACAGTCCCGCATGAACGACACCTCGCGCATTGCATTGGCCAGGCCAGCTTTGGTCATGGAATATTCGGCAAGGCGATTCATCCACTCCCGCAACGCCTGGACAGGCGGGCGCGTCTGAAGCAGGTGCTCTGCGAACTTTGCGACCTGCAACATCTCGTAGCGATAGACCTCCATCACCAATGTCTCCCGCGTCGGGAAGTGACGATAAAAAGTTCCTTGCCCCACGCCAGCCTTCCTGGCGATCGCGCTCAGCGGCACGTCTGCGGAAACGGTCAGTTCAGCAAGTGCAACCGCCAGGATGCGTTCGCGATTTTGCAGCGCGTCAGCGCGTGCGGGGCGGTCGCTCTTTTGTGGCTGTGCCATTTCTCCTCCCGAGAAGTTTTGCCAAACGGACAGTTGTCCGGTATTCTTCGCCTTAGCGGACAACTGTCCGCTTGGCATTCTACCCTCTCATCGAGCTGGAGAAACACATGAAGACCTCAGGCAATACGATTCTCATCACTGGATCCACCGCGGGCATAGGGCTCGGTCTAGCGTTGCGTTTCCATCAGGCGGGCAATAAGGTTATCGTCGCAGGCCGACGCAAGGCGCTGCTTGAGCAGATCACAACCGACCATCCGGGTATTGAGGCCATTGAACTCGACGTGGCGGACGCCAAGTCCATCGTCCAGGCGAGCGAACTGGCAGCCGCGCGTTACCCGGACCTGAATGTCGTGATCAACAACGCCGGCATCATGTTGAGAGAAAACGTTTTGGAGCCGGACTCACTGAAAGCAGCGGAAGAGTCGGTCGCAATTAACCTTCTGGGCACCATTCGCATGACCTATGCGTTCTTGCCGCAACTTGCCCGGAAAACCGATAGCGTCATCATCAATGTCAGTTCCTCTTTGGCGTTTGTTCCTTTCCCTATAGCGATGACCTATAGCGCGACCAAGGCAGCCGTTCATGCGTTCACCGAA
Organism: Paraburkholderia sp. PGU19; assembly: GCF_013426915.1. Lineage (GTDB taxonomy): Bacteria > Pseudomonadota > Gammaproteobacteria > Burkholderiales > Burkholderiaceae > Paraburkholderia. The sequence continues at coordinate 798,290 of NZ_AP023183.1, read as the reverse complement.
GGCCTGCGCGTCCAGCTCGCCGACACTCCCGTGCAGGTGATTGAGTTGGCGCCCCCAGGTGTGCGCACCACGTTGTTCGGTCAGGAAAGTGACGAGCAGGCCATGCCCCTTGAAGATTTCCTTGACGAGACGCTCGCTCTTTTGCATGCAGAGCCCACACCGAAGGAAATCATCGTGGAACGCGCCAGATTTTTCCGCACTGCCCGGGCTACCGGCAACTACGACAACGCCCTTGAAATGCTTTCCGCGTGGAAGGCCCCAGACTGAGAGCGTCGTCATTTTCGATCGAATGCATTGTCGGCCTTTTTCTCACATGATGCTCTTCGCGTCGACTACCCAATGCGCCGACAAAGACGAGAAGAAGGCCCCTGATCGCGGGCCTTCCATGTTTGCGCAACTGTTCTTGCCAGTTGACCTTATTGAAGCGTTAAGCTGATGTGCAAGTGTAGTTAGTCGCGGAAGTTATGTCGCCGCTGCCATTGTAATGCGGTGCCTTGGGATAAAGGCAGACAGGCAGACTGCGTGAAGCAGTTGCGCTCGTTCGGAAAGTGTAAGTCAGTTGCGTGGGCGCCTCCCCCTGTTCTACCCACTTGATAATTGCACCCGGCCAATCAATCTGCGTGACGTCTTGCCCTGCGCCATGCGTGTTCGAAGGTACCAGGAAAAGCCTGGTATTAGTCGTCGGATCAGACAATCCGATCGTTTGAGCGATTGCAGTCGTCCTCGCGTCATTTCTCTCGTGCTCGTTTGGCGACAGCAGGTTATCGCCAATGTCGTGCCACGAGATCAGCTTCTTCCCGGAAGCAACGAACTGTGCGATCGATTGCACGTCGTTGTCGATGCCGATCTGCTTCAGGCCCAAGCCGATAATGCCGTAATCGGTGTCGGGGTTAAAGGTGGCCTGCCTCGCTGGTGTGAGCCACGACTGGTCGCCTGTCGCCAGGAACGCATAGACACCACCAAGCGACCCGAAGGCCCCTCCAAACGCTGAGTAGTCTGACCAATTGAATCCGCTATAGATGACGGTACCGTCGGAGAGCGCCATTGGCGACAAATACTTCTGCAACGTGGTCACCTGTGCCGCAGACAGGCAGAGGGCGGGATGCGGGTTGGCAGTAGACAACCCACATTGCAGTAGCGCCGGACTGAAGTGGCAAGCTGCTGCATTCGTCAGATAGCCGTCAGCAAGCCCGTCTGAAGAGTCGCATGCCGCTACCGCAGCCTGATAGGAAGCTGTGTATTGGGCGTCTGTCAGCGCCGCAGCGGTACCAGCCGTCCCACCGATCTGAAGCCATTTCGCTGTTTGTCCGGCCATGTCTTCGGTTTCGCACCCCGCCACGATACCGTCAAATTGATCCGGCCACCGTTGAGCCGCAATATAGCCTTCACGGCCACCGTTTGAGCATCCGTTAAAGTACGACTTCGTTGGCGCTTTTCCGTAGAACGCGTTAATAACGGCTTTCGCGAACGTTGTTGTTGTCCCGATCGACAGATATGCGTAGTCGGTGATCGATGCGTGAGCCTGTGTTGTTCCAGTCAGCCAAACGGCAGGTGCGGCCTCGGCCGGCACCTCAGCCCGATTTCCACCATTCGAAGCAGCGTAGACGGCACCGTACTTTGTGATGGTTGGATTAATCGCGGTAATGGTATTGGATGTGTCAAACGTGTACGCGGTGTAGATCGTTCCGTCGAAACCGCCACCGCCGTTCTGAAAATACCTCCCCGACCAGTTGTCGGGCACGTCAACCTCAATGTCGAGGAATGGCGCTCTCGTACCAGAAACCTTGCAAATCCCTGCAGGGCTAACGCCTGAGATCGGCCCCACCCGGCTGGTTGCAGTCACCGCCACGCCGGCAATCACTTGTCCTCTCAGAGACTCGCACTTAGTGGTCAATTCGGCAACGGTCGGTCCGCCCGATCCAGCAGGTGGCGGCGTTGTCGCCTGTATGGAGCTACCGCTACCGCCGCAGCCGCTCAAGTGAAATAGAACGATGGTGGTTCCGATAGCAAGGGCAATGCCCTTCAGCTGGTTACCTATCGTTTCGGGTCGCATATCTGTCTCCGTCTAGTTGTGATTCGAAGCCTGTGCGCTGTCGTTCGTTATTACCATAGCCAACTCGTTAGTCATCCTATATATAGACCAGCTGTTTATTCCTTCTTTAGGTGAACATTATTCAGACCCCCCAGTTCGACGGCTCACGCCAACACCGATGAACAATAGACGGGTGGGGCGACCTTTCGAGAAAGGCGGCCAGACGAGGTGCTAGTTCGGCGAGCCTCCAGGAAATTCGCGTTGGGGAGTACATGGTCGTTGCGCAGCGAGAAGTTGTCAATAGCAAATGATTTCGCTATTGACTAACTCAGGGTTAACTCCGTCAATTGAGGGAAGTCGGTCGGCGGGATGCCGTCGGAGTTGAACGTTAGGAAGGGATGGTTAAGTAGGCGGTGACCGGCACTCAAGATGGGATCGGACCAGCCGCACGATCAGGAAAAAGTAGCGGGGTCTGATCGTCGAGGTGGTAGGAGTCCAGGTCGCTGCCCTCAGGGCGCCCTTTCACCTGAGAAGTGAACGCCAACGATTTGCAATCGGTAATTCGCCCAATGACCGCGGTCGAAGACTTTGCCTAAGCCGGGTAAAACTTTGCGAAGCGCTGGCCGAGGGACGCGAGCGTCGTGGCCGACCTGTGCTCGACGGGCGGCACCGTTCACTCACCGACCCTAACGCTCGGGCGGGTGGCGCGCAACGTGGCCGAGCTGACACTTGTTCGCGCCCTTATAGCGCTTGCCTCCCAAGCAGCGGTGACTTTGGATCCCCGCCGCGTAGAACAAGACAAAGATGTCAATTCGGATTCCTTATATGGAGGGAGTTCCAGATACCGTAGTGACAACTTTATTTGCACTCTCAAGAGAGCGTGCAAAAGTTGGGGAGAGATTCGTTAGGATTTCAGAACTTACTGCATGACTGCTCGGTCTGTCGCGTCCATTGGCCCGGTGCATTTGCCGTAACCGCTGTCGGCAGTCTTGAATGTCGAGATGCGACGGGGTGAGAATTCCCCGTTTAACACCGCAACCCTGACCTGTGCCATGCAATGTGCCCCTTCGTCTGTCGAGCGCATCTGTCGCTTCTTGGCCATACGGCAGCTGACGACCTGGTTCACCGCGGACTCGGCGATGCTGCTGCTGATCGGCAGGCCCTTGCGATATCGGGCGCCGTAGTTGACCAACGTGCCCGCGTTCTTCTCCAGGTAATTGGAGACAGTGTTCAGATTCCACCACAATGTATTGAATTCGTATCCCTGCCTTGCGAGGAGCTGACTGTCCAGTGCCTTGATCCGCTCCAACGCCTTGCGGCCCTTTCCATGCCAGACCAGCCATTTGGCGTGGATGATCTCGGTCTCCACCGATTCGCGTTCCATCGAGTCGATCATCTTGCTGCCGAATACGGAACGCTCCGCCGCCCTGAACTTCATCGCGATATGAAACCAGTCGAGGATCCGGCCGCGCGCCAGCTGACTTCCCTCAACGGTCTTCCCGAACTCAGAGGCGTCGTCGCTGATTACAGTCACGCGTTCATCGCTCGCCACACCGTTCCTGCTGAGGAACTGATCGAGTCGCGCTGCGGCCGAGGTCACTTCCTTGTGCACATAGGCATACAGTTTTGGGGACCGTCGGTGAACGTCGCCCGTCCCGCGACGATGTTCACGTGACGGCCCGGGTCTGCCCCGGGGTCGCAATTGCGCAGCCACGCCGAGTCGACGCTCACGGCGGCGACATGACTGCACTCGCGAACCTGTCCGTCTGCGGCAGACTGGGGCAGCTGCGCAATGTCACGCTCGATTTCAGCGTCGAGCTGTTTTCCAAGGTCAAGAATCCGATCTCGGATGCCACTCGACGAGATGCCGTTGTCCAGCGGTAGCACTTCCTTGAGCATATTCGTCGCCTGCCGGTAGGGCAAATGAGCTGCCCACTTCGCCTGCAGATATTCCAGCTCCGGGGTGACGCGCCTGGCCAGCGCCTTCGACAAGGGGTGGATCACACGCTGCTTCGTCTGCGCAGTCTCTTGGCACGCGCAAGACCACAGCCGCGGACTCTTCAGCGTCACTTTGCCGTAGACGGTGCGCAGCACGGTCGAGCGACTGTCTTTATGCCTCAAGGCCGCACCGCAGCTCTCACAATGAGTCTGGCCTGCGAGCCATCGCCGCACCTGTTTCGAAACAAGTTCGATCTGCACCTTCGCCAGCAGCGAACGCCCTTCCGCGAGAGACAAGCCCAGTTCAGCAATACTGCAATCAGGGCGCTCAACGACGGCCAGAACTCCGTCGCCCTCCTCGACTGTGTCACTGTCTCCGTCGACCAACCTTGCTTCGATGATCAACCGCATGGCTAGCTCCCACCGTTGCGAGACTGGTAAGCCTACCTGAAGTGAAACTGGCGCCGCCACCGAACGGCCCCCTTTGGAGCCTCCCCAACTTCTGCACACTCTCGTCTACGCCTGAGAGTCGGGTCCGTTCAGGAAGCTGCAAGACACAGTGCGCCCAATCAATGCGCACAAGCGCGCTTATCGAGCGGGCTTTTTTTACGAGCCAGTGCGCGCGCAATCCGGTCTCGCGTTGTCGCGTTCATCTGCGTCACATCGGTCCAGCTTGGAGGACGCGACGACAATCATGTGTTGCTCTGGTCTTCCCGGCGGGCCGAGTGGAAGAAAAAGAAGCTAGTGCTCGCTCAGGTGCTCAGAGGGATCCATCCGCTGGTGCAGAATCCGGATGACGTCGACCAGGCTATCGGTCTCCTTGAAAAACAGAATGTGCGTGCCGACCAGCACGCTGCGGTAACCCGGTCGAACGCGGGAGGCGGCCTGACTCGGCTGTGTGCCGTCAGTCAATCCAATGATCGTGTCCTGAATCATGCGGATATAGCGCTCTGCCTGTCGGATCCCCCAGTTCTCTGCCGAATAGTCCCAGATATCATCGAGATCCAGTTCGGCCGCCGGCGAAAGAACAAACTGCTTCACGTCGCGGACTGCCTCTTGCGTGCGAGAAACGCATCGAAGTCAAACGGCCTGGACGGACCCGAACGCTCGCCCTTCTCCAGTTCGACGCGCAGGGCATCGAGTTTTGCTTCCTGTTCCTCCAGCAAGCGCAGGCCGGCCCGAACCACGTCGCTCGCCGTGTTGTAGCGCCCGGCCCGCACGCGGTCTTCGACAAATTCGGCAAAGTGGTCGCCGAGCGAAACGGAGGTATTCTTGCCCATCATGTGGCTCCCGTGGTTTCTGCGTCTATTATACCAACTCTTGGTAACCGCCTGCCCGCCGCGAAAACGCCTTCACGCGACGTACACGAAGATGATTTCGCTTCCCCACCACGATGGGGCTAAGTTACAAATAACGTAACAATCACTACGCTTTCGCAAATGTTGGTGTATTCGGCGCTGCAACATGCACCGGTGTTGCGCCGGCAGGCCCGTGCCCTTTAATTTCCGTGAAACATCCGACAAACCACTCGAATAAATGGCGCTAAATCAATGATTTATCGGTGCTAATGTTTTACGCGGGATGTTTCACGCACGAACCGGTGGCCCCGCCGACGGTTTGACATTACGGCCCATAATGTCGAAACAGGCTGGGTGCGGGGCCGTTTGACATTACGGCCCGATAATGCTCCCTTAACCAATGACTTCGAGGTGGCGCGCACCGTCGGGCACCGCATCGGCGACCAGCCGGCGGTCGAAGGTGGCCAGCGCCCCTCCATGGCGGCGCGCGAGGGCGAGCAGGTACGTGTCGGTCACCTGGTCGGTCGCGAGGACGCGGCTCAGGTCAACGTGCTCCGGATCGAGCATGCTCAGGTCGTCAGACCAGAAGGTGTGGCCAGGATGTGCTCGAAGCTGCGCGACGAGCGGCGCGACCGCGGCCGGCGTCTCCAGCGTGTTCGGGTAGCGCGGATTGCCGATGATGCGCAGCACGCCGTTTTCTGTCAGCGGGCAGGTCGCCCAAGCGGCGTGCCCTGCCCGGCCGAACCATTCGTGCGCGGCCTCGTGCTGTACGTGGCCCGCGTCGAGCAGCGCAATCAGTACGTTGACGTCAAGCAGATACGTCATCAGGGCGCCTCGTCGCGCAGCTGGTTGACGACTTCGGGCGTGACCGTGCGCGCGGTGCGCGCGTTCGGCAGCACCGGCAAGCCGTTGCGCGTGGCCGGAGCGACTGCGGGACGCTGCAGCGCTGCGCGCGCGAGTTGCGAGATGATGCGGCCGATCGACACGTGCTCGCGGTCGGCACGCGCGCGTGCGAGGGCGAGTACGTCGTCGTCGATATCGAGGGTGGTTCGCATGGGGGCTTCCATAGACATCCGATTGTCTCTATCAGGGTAACCCAGATCGCATCAAGCATCAAGCATCAGTCATCAACCAATTATCCTTCCGACCGTCCGCCCCACACCGTGCTGCCGGCGGGAAAAATCGCCTTGATGATCATGTGTCCTTCTTCACGCCGGACGATCACCTCCTCCGGGTAGTCACCACGATGCTCGTACCCGCACCAAGGCCCTCCTGGGTACGCTCAGCGGGACCAAGCGCTGCGCGTGGGCACGCCCAGCATCACGAACAGGTCTACGTCGTCGATGCGCGCGGAATGCGTCGCGTCCGTCCCCAACCCCGACCTCGAGCAGTTGCAGCTCGCCTGTCGCGTCCGCCGCCGGGCGCTCCATCAGATCGTCGCCAAGATCCGGATGTTGTAAATGAAGCCGCCGGACGTGCGCGGCGCCCCGAAGAACACGATCCGCTCCTGGTAGCCGCGGTCGCGCTCCGTCTTTGCATCAGGCAGCGTGACCACGATCGTCTTCATCGCGGCCGTGGATGCCGAGCACGGCGATCAACACGGAGGTCGGAATGGTTTTCTTCAGGTTTCCCCGTGGAAATCTCCGCATTAACAAGGACGATTCTGCCCTGCGCCCGCCGTGATTCGGATCTGAGGTGATGCCGGACGTCCATACGCTGGTGCGCGACCTAGATCACGCCTAGCGTGGTGTCCGTCTTCTCACGCTAAAACACGGAGAATCCTGCCGCACTAGAAGGCAGGTAGGGCCGGCCTCCTCGATATGCGGCCCCTCGTGTTCTAGTTGCGATCAAGTCGCTGTGATAGCGGTCGGTCTGCCCGGGAGGCCAATGCGTAGCCGTGTAGCGCCAGAAGTCCTCGAGATCGGACTCGGCCAGCTGTCGCACCCTAACGGCCATCGGGACCGCCGTGCGGGGGCACGCATGCGCACAAGGAACGCCTCGCCATGAAACGGCATCGGATCTCCGACACCTCGTCGACCTTCAACGCTTCTGCAGCGCCCGCACCTGTGTCTCGTGCGTTTCGAGCGGGCGCAGCCCGGCGCGCATGACATCACTTGCGGAGCCTATAGGCCTGAGCGGACCTACGACCAAGTCTGCAAAATGCTCGCCGAGGGAAACGGAAGTGTTACGCTCGGCGCATCTCGACCGGCCGGACCGCAGGCTGCGCGCAACCGTCTCGCCCAAATCAGATTGCTATCGACGGACAACTCCCCTCGCACGACGGGCGGCAAACGGCGCACATCGCCTTCTCCGGCTAGGTTTTCACGACAGCAGGCAGCTGCCGCCGCGTTGCATGGGCGAATCAGCGCCGGATGCCGCGCCGGCCTGCGTGCCGCCGCGGAGACGCGTATCGGCAAGGGCAGTGAGGTTCCCACTATGGCAGCCAGTGACGGACAGCACTGCACCAGGATGGCGGGATTACTGGAGGCCATTGACACTGGCGTTCGATCTGCTCGGCGGTTCTTCCGTCGCATCGTCCATTAGACTGAATGTCTCTCCCAAACAGTCAGGCCCCTTGTTTCAGCCTGTTCTCGTTCAGGCGACGCCTGACCTGCAGACCTCATGAGCACATGGGTCGCCAGAGTGTCGGTACTACTGACACTCTGGCGACCTCCCGTTCAGCGGATATCAGGAGGCGTGTCAGTAATACTGACACCTCGATGCCCCCGCGAGGCGTGTGATGCGGGTCAGACCGCAAGAAGGTCCGGAGTGTCGGTACTACTGACACCCGCGACGTGGGCATGGCGCTGTCTGGAGGTTGGGCGTGTCAAAGCCTCGCCGGCACGCTAAAGGCTTCTCAGGACGCTGTCGTGTTCATATTGCTACGCTCAAACGGCGATGCGTTTTCTGCTGCGCTCCCATGCCGAGTTCTCCGGCTTACTCGCCGCTCCTTTCGGTTCAGGCCTTCAGGCATAACCACCGCCCTACTATGCCTTCTGCTGACTCCTGCACGACGATCAACAACCCTTGCGAGCTGCTCAGTCCTGATTCTAGGACACCGGGCAAGCCTCCTGAAGGTAAGCACAGCGCCTTCACCACACACCCGCCAGATCTACCACCCAGACCCTTGAGGGTCATGGACTTCGCAATCACGTGCTTGCTCGTCCGGCCTGGTAGGCCTCATATCTGGTTTCTGTTCGTGAAGTCGTGGCTTTGCTACACGCTTCCTCCAGACCTCGCCTCACGACGACCCTCTTGCGTTTCGCTTCCTTTACCACCACCCGGCTTGATAGGCCACTTTCACCCCCAAGCTGGTGTGCACGCTCGGCACACTCGTAAAAAAACCCGCAAGTTGCGGGCTTCTCACCGGTGAGTTCGATTACTGCTGCGCGCTTGGTTCTTCCCGGTACAGCTCACTGATAAGTTGCCGGATTCGAGTCTCTTGAGCTTCGCTAAGCGACCCGGTCTTGATTTTTACGGTGAACGAGTTCACGTCCTTGGTAATGCTACCGGCCTGTTCCTTGCCCGAAAAGAACTTCGCGATGCTCCGCTCACGGGCCTCCGCTCGTGAACCCTGACGGGTGGCCTGCGCTACGATTGCGGCAGCATATCGGCCCTGAAGAATTTCTCCTTTGACAACATCCGACCACAAGTCCTTTGCCGCAGCCAAACCGGCAGCGCCATGCTTTTTGATAGCCGACACAACTTCTTCTGCAGCGTTGCACCCAAGCAACGCGGGCTGCAAGTCCAATTGCTCCTTGATGAAATCGGGCAGCTTGTCGAACGCCAAAAATTGATACAGCCCGGTGCGCGACATACCGAGGGACTCAGCAAGCCGCTTTCGATTCGGAAACTCTGCTTCCGCACGACGAAGCGAAATCGCGATCTCATAGTCGGTTAGGTTGGACCGCCCGATGTTCTCTACCAACGCGAGAACAACCATATCCTCATCGGAGCACTCGACTATTACGGCCTTGATTTGCTCCATGCCCAAGATTTTGTGCGCGCGCAACCGCCGCTCACCAGCGACCAGCTGGTAGCCAGAATCAACGCGCCGCACCGCCACCGGCTGAACCAACCCCTTTTCGCGAATAGACTCGGCAAGATCCGAAAGCTCGGCCTCGACAAAAATCCGCCGCGGTTGCCACGGATTCGGCACAACCTCTGCAACCGGAATCGTTGCCTGGCCGCCACTCGCTTCCAACTCTTGAATTTTGAGTTGTGCGGCTGCCAAGGCGCCTGCCATCCCAGGCCCTGTCTTCGGCTTCTCGACCACGTGCTTGGTCGCGTCCATCTCCTCGTCGGAGATTGAGGACGTCTTCCGGAGGTTGGCAGTTTGTAGAGCCATACGGTCGCGAATGCTGCTCATTGTGCGAGACTCCATTCGTCGACATACATGTTGTCAATCCACCTGCAGTATTCAACCAGTGGCTGGCGTACACGCTGCACCGTCTTTGAGACCCCGTCGGATTTGCTAAGATCAAACACTGTCGAGAGCGCGAGCGCACCGTTGCTCATCACCGAACTCGCCGGGATCTCGGTCGTGGTCAGCCAGTCTTCGTAGGCGCGTTGCGTCCACGAGCGAACGATCGGTGCTGACGACGTCGGGCTTGTATCCACCTTCGACAGAATCACGGAGATGAAATCGTAGACCTTGTCTGACTCCTTCTCCATGAAGTTCGCGGCAATATCCGAAAACAGCCCCCAGAACGATACCGAGCTGATGAAGTCCAGGCTCTCCGGCACCAAGGGCATCACCATCGAATCAGCAGCCATCAACGCGTTCAATGTGAGGTAGGAGAGGGAGGGAGCTGTGTCCAGAATGATATAGTCGTACTTCTTGCGCAGCGGCTCCAAGCCTTTCCGAAGGATTGCCCAAAACTGATAGCTCGGGCGAGTCTTCAGCATCGAGGGGATGAAGAACTCAGCACTGAACAGCGATGGATGTGCGGGAATAACATCCAGGCCGTCCCAATAAGTTTCCTTGATGGCAGACTCCAGTCCACCCTCCATCTCCTCGTTATAAATAAAAGGCAGAACGGTCGAATCCTCGTCGACCTCGTTCTCGGCATAGAGTCCGCATAGTTCTGACAGGGAGGCCTGCGGGTCCAGGTCAACCACGAGCACTTTCCGTCCGCGCAACGACAACCCTTGAGAGATGCACATCGTCGTCGTAGTCTTCGTCGACCCACCCTTGAAGTTGGCAACTAGAACAATCTTGCCGTCGGCCTCGCGACCGGTCACGAGCGGCGACTGATAGATTTCCGACAACTGTTGTACATAGGTGCGCGCCTCGGCCAAGGTGAACAGGCGGCTACGGCCCGTGCCGTGCGCAACGCCCGGCGGCAACGTGCTTCCTTCCCGCGTTGCTTGGTAGTGAAGCTTGGTTCGGTCGAGCCCGCACAGATCTGCTACTTCGGCAGTCGTAAAGTGTGGCGGTGCCTTTCGCGGCCTCGGCGTGAGAATCTGCTCGCGCAACTCGACTGTCAATCCGTCCAGTTTTTTCGCAAATTTAGCGATTTTCGCGAGAGGAACTTTGCGTGTGATCGCGGGAAATTCGGCTTTAGACATAGTTTTTACACTTTCACCGGAAATCGGGACGAAGCGTAGAATACTCGAAAACTTTAAAAAAATCGCTCTCGCATTAGCTAGTTTCTTAAATTCTCGGCCTAACTCGCTGGAAAACAACGAAAAAAGATCGAACAGCACGACGAAAGGGCCAGAACTGCCGGCTCGTGCGAAAGCATTCCGAAAACTTGATGGTGAGGGAAATTGTTGAAAATACGTCGAAGCAGGGCGGTGAAGGTGGGTGAGAAGAATTGTTGAAATCTGCCAGTTGACGTGCCCAGTCTGGGTCTTTCAACAATTCCTCTCACCATCACATCGCGGGACATCGCCTCGGCGCGCAACGGGCACTTTTTGCCCCAGAGAGTTCTCCGCAGCCTGGCCGGAAGTCTTCCGGCAGCTCATAAAGTAAGCGTTACACTGGCGTTGACTGCAGGGGACGACTGCACTTGCCTACAAAATTAATCACCATCATCAACCCGCTATCGCCTTATCCACAGATGCCCTCGCCGCAAACGGCCGTCCGGCGGGACTTGGTGCTGATCATGCCGATAAATCGAGCACTCTCAAGTACGCCGCGCCACAAAAGCACTCACCATCCTCCAACAAAACAACTCACCCATTACGAGCTATTTTCGGCGGAGAACCCCGCCAGATCACGGTCTCCGCGAAGGGAAGCAACATTCAACAAAAATGCTCACCGTCACTCCGCGCCCACAGTATCACTCACCCGGCGCTGGTAAACTTCTCACGCTAGCCAAGGATTTCTACTCACCTTCGGCCTACAAAAGTCCTCACCTCAGGCACAAAACAGCTCACCTACAAGCAACTAACCCATTGTTTTTACATGGATTGTGGTTTCTCTGTTGTTGGTTCGTTGGTTTTCGTTTTTAAAAGACTTTGAAAAACATACAACCGCCCATCAGCACGACCGCCAGCAGCGGGAAGGTGAGTAGATTTGTTGAATGCACACGTACTGATGGTGGGTGATGAAAATTGTTGGAACGCCCCGTTTCATGGTGAGTCTTTTTGTTTTGACATCTCACCTACGCGTGTTAGAGTCTGCGCGACCGGCAACTAGGGACAGGATCCTCGATGGCAAACAACATCACGACACGCGCAACCTCGCGCCAGCTGTCGTTTGAACTGTTCGAGGAGATGCTCGCCACTGACACGCCAATCAACGAATCGACGAAGGAGATTGGCTATCAGCGTAACAACGTTTTTATCGACATCACCGATGTGGGCATTACAGCCAGGCGACTCTTGGACGCAGCGCACTTCATCGTGGCGCAGGAGCCGACCACCCCGAAGGTCTATGACGTCGAGCTGAGCTACTTCCGATGGCTCATGCGTTATGACAGCTACAACTACAAGCACCTGCGTACGGTCGTGTCCGAGGCTCAAAAAGCCTTGATTCAGGTTTCGGCCTCGCCCCCTGGCAGCACGTCCGCGGAGGACGAAAAGTGGGTGTCCGTACAGCTAATCGGTATCGTCGGTATCGACAAAGGGCGCATCACTTTTGCGGTTCCTGAGCCGCTCATTCCGCACATCAAGGACCCGGTGAAGTCGCACTGGTTGAGCCTGCGAATCACCTCTGCCTTCACGCTTACCTATGCTCGAGCCATTTACGATCACGTCATCGGTTACGTGGCAGAAGGCATAACCGAGTGGTTCGAAGTCGATGTGGTACGTGGTTGGCCTGGGAAGGCTGCGTCGACTGCAACCGAATTCAAGTATTTCAAACGCGACAACCTCGACAAGGCGGTTAAGCAGATTAACGCAGTCTCCGACATCGACCTGAGCTACGAGACTCGCACCGTGAGCCCGAAGTCGAAAAAGATTGACCGGATTCGTTTCAGGCTGACGCGCAAGGAATCCGCTGGAGCCATTCGAGCCAGCCTGCTTGGCGCGCAAGAGATATACACGACGCTGAAGAACGAATTCGGCTTCACCGAAAAGCAGTTCAACACCATCTCGCAAAACCGCGCTGTGTGGTCGGATGAGCGTATTCTCCAGGCAATCGAATACACCCGCACCAAGGTCGACTCCGGCCAAGTCAAGAAGAGTCCGGGAGCGTACCTGCTAAAAGCTATCACCGATGGCTACAAGCTATCCGACGCTGACCGCAAAATGCTAACAGTACAGCAACAGCAGCAGGAGCAGGAGAGGGCGGAGTCCAGCGCGAAGCAACTGGCGACAGCGGCCGTCGCCGCAAGCACCGCAGCGGCAGAGGAGCGCAGCAAAACACAGACCGTCGAGAATGCCGACCTCGGTCGTGAGGCGTATCACAAGGCGGACGGTAAGGTGCAAAAGGACTTCATGCGTGCCTTTATCGCCTCCGCGGCCGGTAAGCTGGCCATCAAGCGGGTGAAGCTCAACCCGGCGACGATTCACGAGTCGGATGTGCTGGCGCATAAGGACCTATCCTTTGCGCTCTACTCGTTCGTGTTTCTGCGCACCAAAGCGAAAGCCGCCGCGAAGGCTTAAACGGTTTGCGAGCACTCGGCTCCGCACCTTGTAGACCTGCTTATGGATCTCCCTCTAGCTCGCATTCACGGTCGTTGCGTTAATCCAGACCGTTTCATCACCATGCGTCTCGTGCACCGCTGAAGGTGGCCGCGTCGCGGATCCACCTCCGCGTTTCGCCTTTTGATTTGGAGACCGACCCGGCTGATGGCGCCCAGATGCGTACCTGCCGGTGGTCTATTTCGGTCGAGTCGGTATTTCAGCGTTCAACAAGGCAGCCATCAAAGAAATCTTTGATTCGGCCACCTCGTTGATCTGTCCGAGGTGGTACTCCAAAACCAGATTGCCGCCCGACTTCCGGAGATTTACCTTGGCCTTATTGCGGGCCAGGCCAACAAAATGGCCAATCAGTTCTTCCTGAGATAGCCTTGGAATGGTGCGACTGGCTTCTATAGCGAGAGCTTTCATCTTCTCGCTCCCCCTGATCTTCGTTAGATGAACAAGTCGCTCTCCCAAGTTAACTCCCACGTCGGGAAACAATGCCAGCACCTCGCGCGGTAACGTAGCGATCGAAATCGCTTTAGCAACGGTCTGCCGGTCGATCCCGAGTGTTTCTGCGGCCTCTTTTGCGGACGCCCACTCGCCCTCTTTCAGGCCATCGCTGTAAGTTTTCGCGAGCAAAAGAGGTTTGTAGAGCCGCGTCGATCGTTCGAAAGCAACCTCACCGCAAACAAGTGCAGCCGTTAGAGTCGCCCGCGACTTCCCCGATGAATCCACTATCCTTGCGCGAGCAACAAGTGTAGACACCCCCTCAGTCTTCGCAGCTTTCACGAGTTTGCGCGCGGTGCGATTGACCAGCCCGACTTGGTTGAAAATCGCAAGTATTTCTGATGGGAGTTCGGAAACCGCAACTGCTTCGCGAATTCGCGCAAAACCGATGTTCATCTTGAACCGGGTCGCCAACGCTGTTGCTGCTTCTCTGTACGAATTCCATTGAACGCCATACCCCGCGTGATAAAGCGCCGCGAGATGGAGAGGGTCGGCGATAGTGCGTTTGGTGTGCATGGTTCGGGTTCGCGAGTAACGGACGGAGTGTCTAACGGAGTTGTTCGGCGTAAGCACTGAAAAGACGCGTGAAACAGGCTGTCCCATGCCCGCCAAGGGCGTTGTCAGGTTGATGGCCCGGTCACGTAAGATGGCGTGATGAAGAAATCGAAGTCGCTCTATTACGGTCACCGTTTTCCAGCCGAGGTCATCAGTTGCGCTGTGCGCTGGTATTTCCGCTTTCAGTTGAGCTTGCGCGACATCGAATAACTGCTCTTCGAGCGGGCGTGTCCGTGACATACGAGACAATCCGTTGCTGGTGCGATAAGTTTGGCAAGGGCTTTGCTCACCGGGTCAAAGCTGCGCGACGCAAGCCGGGTAGCACGTGGCACCTCGACGAGATGTTCGTCGCGCTGCGTGGTGAACCGCACCTGCTGTGGCGTGCGGTTGACGAGCATGGCGCCGAACTAGACATCCTGCTACAAAAGCGGCGCGACAAAGCCGCGGCCAAACGTTTCTTCAAGCGTGTGCTGCGCTCGAGCCCGGTACCGCGCAAGATCGTCACCGATCAGTTGCGCAGCTATCCGGCGGCAAAAGCGGAGATCCCGGAACTTGCGAACGTGAAGCACGTGTTCGTCAAACCAGCGGCCCGACTGAACAATCGCGCAGAGAACAGCCACCAACCAACGCGCGAACGCGAGCGTCGCATGCGCGGCTTTCGCGACCCGAAACGCACACAGAAATTTCTCTCGTGCTTCGGGCCGATCAGGCAACACTTCGCGCTCAAGCGGCATCTGCTGCGCGCTTCACTCTATCGCAGACAGCTCGCGGCGCGATTCGTTGCCTGGTGCGAACTCACCAACGTTACCCAAAATCCGTCCTACGTGTTCTGAGGGACGCTTTTTCCTGCCGTCTTTCCGCCTCAGTCTCGATAAGTTGACAGAGCCGAAATTACGGCGGGGGAAAACTCTTTGTCGTCCATGTTCGTTCCTAGAGCGGCTGACTGTAGCTTGGACTAATTGGCGTTGCGCGCCCGATGAGGCGCCGGCAGCAAGAAACCTAAACCTGCGAGTCGATTATAGTCAGGTGTGAACGCCGGTCTAAATCCGACACTAAACGACGGCGTTTCGGAATTGAGCCGTTAGACGACCTATTCTCGTTGAGCAGTGTGTGGGGAACACGTACAGCAGGGTATCGATGACGCTTTGTGCGTCGTAAGGAGCCCGTAGGGCGAGTGCAGACGCGCAAAGCGCGTTGAGGATGACGGCGGGGAGCGGTTGCGGTAGAAAGGCGCAGCGCCGAAGAAACCACTGGCGCGACACCGGTAAACCGCCAAGTTCACCCCGGAGTCGCGCCACACAAGTCGCAATGCAAAGCCACGGGGCTTAACAGAGGAGCGCGTGCAGCCGCAGTATTCCACGGCTCGTGCGCCCCTGTCTATCGCATTGTCTTCGGCGTTCTACGGGGATCGCCGATGACCGAAGGCAATGCCGGTGGCATGCTGCCCACGGGCCGTTTCTTCCTGTGCGCCCGCTGCCGCACGCAGGTGTTCATTTGCCGCCGATGTGATCGAGGCCAGATCTATTGCGCCGGCGGCTGTGCGCAAGCAGCCCGGCGCGCCAGCTTGCGCGAAGCGGCTCAACGTTACCAGCGCTCTCGCCGCGGGCGTCTTGCCCATGCGCAGCGCGCCCGTCGCTATCGGGCGCAACGCAATAAAGTGACGCATCACGGTTCACCTGCGACGGCGCCCAGTGCTCTACTGCCAGCGGACTCGATGCACGCCGCTGGCACTCATCGTCGCGTCACAACCTCGGTACCGGCGACGAAGCATTGCCACCTATGCGGCTGTGCCTGTTCGCCGTTCGTGCGCCTTGGCCCGTTGCGCCGTCGAGCTCCTCATTGCATCTACCGATTCCGAGGAGGCTCTGACGGTGACGATTGACGCTGAACTCGAAGCCCATATCCTGCGGCTCTACCACGTCGAGAAGTGGCGCTGCGGCACGATCGCGCAGCAACTGCACGTGCATCGCGGGACTGTCAAACGTGTGCTCGCACAGGCTGGCCTACCGCGCCACGGTCCGGCGCCGCGCTCTTCGATGATCGAGCCGTACCTGCCGTTCATTCGCCAGACGCTCGAGAAGTACCCAACGCTTACCGCCAGCCGCCTGTACGGCATGGTGCGCGAGCGCGGCTATCAAGGTGGCCCCACGCACTTCCGGCATCTGATCTCGCTGCATCGGCCACGCCCGGCTGCCGAAGCGTATCTGCGGTTGCGCACCTTGCCCGGCGAACAGATGCAATGCGACTGGGGGCACTTCGGCCACCTGCAAATTGGCCGCGCGCGCCGGCCCTTGATGGCCTTCGTGATGGTGCTCTCGTACTCGCGCGACCTGTATCTGCGCTTCTTCCTCGACGCGCGCATGGAGAACTTCCTGCGCGGTCATATCGGCGCCTTCACCCGCTGGGGCGGGCTCGGCAGGGTCATCCTCTACGATAACCTCAAGAGCGCCGTGCTCGAACGCCAGGGGGACGCCATTCGTTTCCACCCGACGCTGCTCGCCTTCGCCGCGCACTATCGCTTCGAACCGAGACCGGTGGCGATTGCGCGCGGCAACGAGAAGGGCCGCGTCGAGCGTGCAATTCGTCATGTCCGCGACGCGTTCTTCGCGGCCAGGCAGTTCACCGATCTGGACGATCTGAATGCGCAAGCCGAGCACTGGTGCCGCACGCAGGCAGCCGATCGCCCGTGCCCGGAGGATCGAGCGATCAGTGTGCGCCAGGCGTTTGCCCAGGAGCAGCCGATGCTGCTTGCGCTACCGCAGAACCCGTATCCTGTTGAGGAAACGCTCGCCGTCAAGGTCGGGAAGACGCCCTATGTACGCTTCGATCTAAACGACTACTCGATCCCGCACACGCACGTGCGGCGCACGCTCACGGTACGCGCCGATCTCGAGCAGGTACGCGTGCTGGACGGTGCCGATGTCATTGCGCGTCACGATCGCAGCTACGACCGCGGCGCGCAAATCGAAGAGCCGGTTCACATCGAGACACTCGTCGGCGTCAAACGCGAGGCTCGCCATCATCGTGGCATGGATCGCCTGGCCAGGGCCGCCCCCGCCAGTCAGGATCTGCTGCGCCGCGCGGCCGAACGCGGTGCGAACCTGGGCACCATCACGGCAGCGCTGCTGCGCATGCTCGATCGCTACGGCGCCGCGCAATTGCAGGCCGCGATCGGCGATGCGCTCGAAAGCGGTGTGCCCCACCCGAATGCCGTGCGCCTGGCGCTGGAGCGCCGTCGCGAAGCGCGTCAATTACCCCCGCCGCTGGCCGTGTGCCTACCGCCGCACGTGCGCCAGAAGGACGCGCCGGTTCAACCCCACCGGCTCGATACCTACGATCAACTTGCTGGAGGTCCCGATGAGCTCGCTTGAATCATTACGTATGCGTGCGCAGGAATTACGTTTGCACGGGCTGCTTGCCCACTGGCCCGAGGTTGCGCATGAACCGTGGGTCGCGCCGCTGGTGCAGTGGGAGGAAGACGAACGGGCGCGCCGATCACTCGAGCGGCGCATCAAGGATGCGCATCTGGGTGGCTTCAAGGCGTTGTGCGACTTCGACTGGAGTTGGCCGTCGCGGTGTGATCGCGGCGCCATCGAAGATCTGATGACACTCGGGTTCCTGAAGGACGCCGCGAACGTCGTGCTCATCGGCCCAAACGGCGTGGGCAAGTCGACACTGGCGAAGAACGTCGCGCATCAGGCACTCGTGCATGGACACACGGTGCTGTTCACCACCGCCGGCAATATGCTGGGCGAACTCGCTGCGCTCGATAGCGATTCAACGCTGCGCCGGCGCCTGCATCGCTATGCTGCGCCCGACGTCCTTGTAATCGACGAGGTCGGCTACCTCTCGTACTCGAATCGCCACGCCGATCTGCTGTTCGAGCTGATCAGCCGGAGATACCAGAACAACAGCACCATCGTTACATCGAATCGACCGTTTGCCGAATGGCACGAGGTGTTCCCGAACGCCGCCTGTGTCGTGTCGCTCGTCGATCGCCTCGTGCATCACGCCGAGGTCATCCCGATCGAAGGCGAATCGTATCGCTTGAAGGAAGCGCGTGAACGGGCCGAAAAACGCGCCC
The DNA here is from genome assembly GCF_013426915.1 of Paraburkholderia sp. PGU19. GTDB lineage: Bacteria > Pseudomonadota > Gammaproteobacteria > Burkholderiales > Burkholderiaceae > Paraburkholderia. Next base: position 779,800 of record NZ_AP023183.1, on the reverse strand, counting down.
GCCAGCGCAGTCCCGGTAAATCCGCCAAAGGAGGCGAGTCCTCATGAAAGCCCCGCCGCTGCCTTCCGGCCGCACCCGCGGCTTAAGCTTCATCGTCCCCGCGGACTGGACGCCCGAACAGGCGCTCGCCGTGTTTGAACTGCTCGACGACCTGCGTGAAGTGATCTGCGCACGCTATCTGTCCGACATGCAGCAGGTCCTGCGCCAAGATCGCCGGCAACGCGAGCCGCCGTTCAACGAGCACGACCCGCCGTTCTGATCAACGCTGCGCATACAACGAAAGGGGCCCGCGCGGCCCCTTTGTACTTGAGTGAACCGCTCAGCCTTGCGCCGTCGTTTAGCGTCGCTTTTACACCGGCGCTAACATCAGGTGGGTTTTGCGAAACTTTCACCCACTAAGTGCCATCCGCTTTAGAAGCGCGTCCGCACTATGGCGAAGTTCGGCGGCTGCCTGACCGTTCGGTTTGGAAAGAATGAGCGGGAGATCAGATCAGTCTTGTCTGTGAGCTCTTTCGTAAAGTCATCGCTTCGACGGATCGAGGTGTCCAGCCAAGAGACGCTGTAAGTTTGGGTAGCGGTCATCAATTGACCGATAACGCGCACGCGATTCGGGTCAAAAAATTACCAACGATAATAAGTTCAGGATTCCTGTCAAACCAGCCATGCATCTCCGTTAGTACGTCAGACAGATACGAAATTGACTTGGTCGAAAATTTGTCCATCGAGACGGGCGAAATAACGTAGTCAGATGCAAGCAAGGCGCCGCTAGTAATACGGTTCTCGGCGGACGCTGTATCGAACAGGATCTTCGGGAGCGCGGTTCAACAGTCATTCGTGGGTTCGTGCGCCGTTTGTGGGCCGATCAGTTTCTAAGATATACAACCGCGTTTACACATTTAGAACCGCTTACCCTCACTCTCAGTTTCGGGTACGACTCGGAACCGACACATGAGGAAGCAGTCGACGCCGGCATCGGCCAATCGCAAATAGTCGAATACCACATCGGCAATCTGATCTCGAATTACCCGACGGGGCGTCTTACGTTTGCAGCAACTGTAGACGGTCGCCAGCAAATCCATGAGACGGCAGCCGAGCCGCCGTCGGCTGCGTGACGCCAAGGCTGTCGCGAGTACTTTGAAGCACTGTGGGCGAGGTAACGGTCGGAAAATGCTCCCAGAATTGCCTACCTTTCCGTTGCAGGAAGCAATTAAAGAACCGTATGGCGATGCAGATCAATTCTGCGGCCGCGGCATAGCTCGATGCGCTCAGGTAGTTCTGCACGATGCACCGATCCTAACGGTTTCGAACGGGTTCGCAGCGAGGTATTGATACGAAACCAGATCGTCGAAGCACTTCCTCACCGTTTCGAGCGCTTTCCGCCGGCTCTCGTACGAGAGCGGTCCACGGAAGGGACGCCAAGTCGGTTCATTGCGCGAGCGCCGCCCCTTCATTATCCAGACAGATCGCGGTTGAGGATCCACGGCAAACTGGTTGATGTATTCGTCGGCATCGATGACATCAATGCTCGACAGCGGCTTTCCCTTCGCGATAATGGCCCACAACAACAAACGTTCGACTTCGTTTTGATATCTGTTCCGAGTCGTTGGGTTCTGGTAATCAGACAGCCAATGCTCCAGCGCAGATCGATCGTCGTGAACGCCAACAGGAGGCATGGCAGTGCCACGGTTCGATCCTACAGAGCCGGACAGGTGCGGAGGTGTTGAAAGGCGGGAAAGAGGAGCTGGCCTGTTAAGCCGTTGCTGCTGCGTAGCGAGATACGGCCGGCGCGGATCTACGCGTGGCTTAACGATGCCGCTACTGGCTCCTGCCACGCTATTAGCGTTCGCCACGCGGCCTGCGAACTCCACGTTCAGACAGCCCACGAGCGTTTCAAGGCGCGATTCACTGTCTGGATCCAACGCGTCGAGATGTATCTCCACGAATATACGGCCCGGTCGGCCGCGCCTCTCGGGCGCACGCCGCACCTTGGCAAGGAATTGTGAAGCGTCGATTCCCATAAGACGCGCCAGCATACGTTGCGGGCTCGGCTGTGGTACCACCTTCCGGGCAGCTACCGCCTCTTTGCGGATTGCCTCAACCCCTCGCACGGCTACCAAGTCTGCAATGGCGCGCCCCATTTCAAAGGTCAGGCAATCCCCCGGGAGAACACTCGTTAGCTCATTGGGTAGATTGGCCACGGCCGATGCCGACACGATTCGCGAATGCGCGATGCCCATCACCTCGGCAGCTTCGCGCATCGTTGCCCATGTTTTCAGCCGAACGCCTTCGAGATAGCGCCTGTACAGCGCCAAGGGGCTATCCCTCTTGTATGTTCCACGAAAGCCGGAAGCGCGATGGGTGCCGCATAGATGCGCCAAAATTTCAGTACGCGACTTCCCAGCCGGATCAATGAGGGCAGCACGACTCACTAGATAAGCGATACCGTTCTTATTCCTCGCGCGAACGAGTAGACGGGCTGTCTCGTGCACTATGCCAACGTCGGAAAACAGCGCCAAAATCTCGTCAGGAAATGCCGAAACAGCTAGCGCTTGTTGAATCTGTGCCCGGCGAACGCGGGGGCCCAAGCTCGTTAGTCTCTCTGCTGCCTCCGCTTGGCTTCCCCATTTTAGCCCAAGCCCTGCACGATACAGAGCCGCGAGCGCCAGCGGGTCGTCACCTAAGCTGTTGGTCCTACTAATAGCCGCGTTACTCATTTCGGTCATTCAATCTCATGATCGTCGGTTAGTGCACGCAGCTTCAGTCTCCGGAAAAAAGAAGCCAAAACTCGCGCCAATCCGTTGCCTTTCGTTTGTCGGTTTCTTGCCGGGCTAGCGCCTGGACACTATGCCTCGTCAAGCCCTACGCCAGCGAGAGAGGTCTTCGAGGAGATCAATGCCACCTTGAACGTGAAGCAATTCTCCTGATCCCGTACACGTATAACGCGTTTTTCATTGTTTGTGGCTAAGTCGTTGATTATGCAGCTATGGTTTGTGTATCGTTTATAGACCACCGCAATAAACGATACATTAACTGTACGTACAATAGCGCAACGTGGCAGCCAGCGGATCCGAAAAGACTATCAAAAAAGGTGGTCTTTCCGCGGTTTGATCCGTAACGCGTTACACGCCGCAATTCGGCCGGATCAATCGGCAAAAGAGGCAAACATAAAAGGCCGCTAAAACTCTGTGCCTTTTGCCGCAAATTGCCTGTGAGAAATTGTTTCAATGGTAGCCATTCATCAAGGGTTGCCATGCGCATTTTCAGGAACAAGCGGCAGGCCGCGCTATCCACGGCCCCCGGCATGTATGCCGAGGAAGAAGATCCATCGAAAGTCATCTTCGAGACCAGCACGCGGCTCAAGGTCGAGAGCAACCGCTGGATGCTCATCGCTTTCGCCTGCGCTGCGGTCGCGGCCGGAGCGGTCTGGACGCGTCAGCCGCCGCCTTCCGTTACTCGCGTGGTCGGGGTCTCGGCCGACGTCAGCGGTCATCCGGTGGTGACTGAGCTTGTTGCCTACAAGCCCGACTCGCAGGCCTTGCGCACGAGCATGCGTGACATGGCCGTCCGCTGGTTCACGATCGAGCCGGTGCTGACCGACAGCCTTCAGACGTCGCGTATGTCGCTGAACATCAACTCGGTGAAGGCACAGATGATCGGCGCGGCCACAGACCAGTTCAAAAGCTGGCTGCGCGAGGACGCTCCTTTCCAGCAGATCTCGGCCAATCCCAAGCTGATCCGCGAAGTGAACGTGCGCAACATCGCGCTGCTGGAGGACCAGACGGTCCTCGTTGAATTCACAACGACGACCTCTCAGGCAGGCGCTTCCGGCAAGCCAGAGGTCAAGTCGTATGCGCTGACCCTGCGCTATCAGATCGTCGCGCCAACGGCCGACGCAGCACTCACCGCCAATCCCTTCGGCATCTATATTCCGTTTTTCCGCCTTGAGCGGACCGGTGGAGCTTGAACAGCATGACTTTCAGACTTCAGCGGCCGGCGCTCGGCCTACTTGTCCTGCTCGCGGCAACAGCGTTGCCGATGACCGCGGCGAACGCCAAAAAGCCTACGGAGAACGGTTCGTTCAACGCCGCGATGATTGCCGGTGACCCGATGAGTCCGGTTAATCCATTCAACGGTGGATCAGACCCGCTCACGATGCCAGGCGACGCTCGCATCGGCGTCTTCCCATACAGCCGCGACCAGATTTTTCGCGTGCTCACCGCGCCGCTCAAACTCACGACGATCGAGCTCGAGCCGGGCGAGAAGCTGATTGCCGATCCGGCTATGGGCGACAGCATCCAGTGGGAGGTCGACGACGACAAGATGAACCACGTGTTCATCAAGCCGCACGAGGCGGACATCGTCAACACGCTGCACCTGACGACGAACCGGCGCGAGTATGACTTCACGCTCATCGCGTCGCCAGCTGGCGGGTTTTTCTATCAGACGGTGCGCTTCCAGTATCCGCACGCGCCGGTGGCCCGGACGGACGCGCGCGACGATGGGAACGGAGCAGGGCGCGGCTCCGCAAATGGAGAGCGCGGCGGCGATTCGGGAGCGATTACCGTTGCGCCCGACAAGCTGAACTGGGATTACTCAGTCGACGGTAGCGCCGAATTCAAGCCCGAAGTCGTCTTCGATGACGGTCACTCGATCTGGATGCGCATGCCTGCCAAAGCGCAGACCTGGCCGGTGCCGATGTACAAGGATCACGGCGATCGCGTCGTCGGCAACTTTATCCGCCGCGGTGACTTCCTTGTGTTCCAGCGCCTCGCTGACGAGATCGTCCTCGTTTCCGGCAAGGATGAGGTGACGGTGATGCGTGGGCGCCGGCGCGTGTTCGGAGTGTTCTGATCGTGGCCAAGAAGACGGAACAGGCGACGCCCAACGCCGAGCAGGCTGCGATCGTTAAAGGCAAGACGCCCCGCAACGCCATCATGAGCATTGGGCTGCTGGCCGCACTGATCATCGGCGCGCTGGGCTTCTACTACGAGCTGAAAGCGAGCGATCAGGCTGCGGAAGAAGCGCGTCTGAAAAAGGCAACGGCTCTTAAAAGCAGCACGGAGGTACCCGCTGCAGGCACCGCTGACATCGACAAGGTGATCAGGCAGCAGCAGGAGGCGGCTGCAGCTGAGGCGGCCGCGCGCGCCGCGTCGGATGCAGCAGCGGCGCAGCGTCCGACGGTAAAGCCGATGCTGACCGGCAATGATTTCCAGCGCGAGGTGGGGTCGGGCGGTGGCGACACAGCAGCTCTCGCCGCCAGCAACAAGCAGGACGCGATCTATACCTCGTCGGTTTTCAAGCAGTCTGGCGCCTCCCGTAATTCAAATCAGTCTGCAACCGCCACGCCTGCGGGCGTTCCCACTCTGGACGATTTTCGTGCGGCGCGCGCCGCAGCGGCTTCCACTGCGCAGAACCCGGCAGATGCGATGGCGCTCGCGCTGGGCAAACAGGGCCAGGCACCAGAAGACCGCGACAAGGCGTTCCTGAAAGAAACGGCAGGGCAGGGCGGCATCGAGCGCACAACATTCAACGGACAGGCTGGCGGCTGCACGCTGACTCCTCCGCACAACATTCACGTCAAGACTGTCGAAGGTCTGAACTCCGACAAACCGGGGCGCGTCGCACTGATGGTGGACGAAGATGTGTATGACAGCCTGCGGGGCGACTGCCTGATGATTCCGAAAGGATCGTTTATCAACGGCGCGTACAGTTCCGACATCAAGGTCGGTCAGGAGCGGCTGCTAGTCGCGTCGACCAGTCTGCGACTACCCAACGGCAAGAGCGTGCCGATGAACGGCATGCAGGGCGCTGACCAGAACGGGTACGCCGGATTCTCGGGCGACGTCAACAACCACTTCCTGGCGATCTTCGGGGCGGGCTTCATCACCGCTGTACTGCTGAAAAGCTTCGACAATGGGTCAACGACCTCCACGACGGCAAGCCCGATCGGCATAACGACCACCGGGAGCACCGCAGGGCAGGTGGCCGCGACGACTGCCCAGGCCGTGCTTCAACGCAACCAGAACATCCCGCCGACGATCACGGTCAAGCCCGGCGAAAAGTTTCTGGTGCAGGTCACGCAGGACATCGTGATGGAGCCGTACCATGACTAGGCGCGCCATCGCTGCGCTGCTGCTGACGGCCGCGTGCTCGTCGGCGCGTGCCGCAGTGATCGAGACGGTGATCAGCCCGACGCGCTTTGTCGTTGAAGAACACGGCGAGCGGTCCGTGCTGGAGCTTCCCGGCAGGCCCGTGTACGCATGCGGCCTCCAGCGCTTCCTTACATGGGCTCAACCGCTGAGAGGGCAAAGCATCACGCATGGGTCACGTGGCTTCGCATCTGTTCTCGTTGATGGCGCACCGGAAAGCCTGCAGGCGTTACTGGTGCGCAATGGGTGGCTGCAGCCAGCAGTGCTTGACGACGAAGCGCAGGCCGCGTTGACCGAGCGCCGTGGCGGCTGGGCCTGTGCGTCTGCGCAGACACCATTCGACGTCATGCATACAAGCGTCGACGCGAAGATCCTCGCGGGTATCGCGCTGAATGAATCGGCGTACAACGGTCGCGCCTGGCCCTGGACACTGAACGTCGCGGGTCGCGGCTTCTTCTTTCGTACACGCGAGGACGCTTACAAGGCTGTGCGATTTCTCATCGCCGACGGCCGTTGCGACTTTGACGTTGGTTTGATGCAGGTGAATTGGTGCTATCACCGGCAGCGGTTTGGTTCACCGTGGGACGCGCTCGGCCCCGCCACCAACATTCGCGTTGCCGAAGACATCCTCAAAGAAAACTATCGCAAGACAAATTCGGCGGTGAGGGCGGTGGCTTACTACCACAGTGCCAATCCCCAACCGGGCCGCGAGTATCTCGCGCGCTTCATCCAGCATCTCACCCAACTCGACCGCGGCTTATGAAGCAGACGCTATCCTTTATCGCGCTGGCAGTGTTGTCACTCTCCGCGTCGGCTGCGAGCACCGATCCGCTCGACTTCGACTACCAGATCAACGGCAACATGACCGAGCGCCCGGCGCTTGTGTTCAACGATGGCACCGACACATACCTGCAACCGCGTGCGGGCCAGGTCCTGAAGGTTGAGGGCGGCCATACTGAAGGCCCGTACATCGTCGTGTCTGGCACGCCCGAGGTCATTTCATATTCGGTCAGTGGGTCCAGTGCAACGGCGCGCTGGAAGAAGGCCAACAGTTTTACGTCCGAGCGGGGCAACCGTAGGGGTGACATGCCCGCCGGTTTCGCGGGCTTCTCGAACCGCCTTGCGCTTATCGGCGCACGCCCGCGGCTGGAGACGACGCGCCCGATGACCGCAACGTTGCCGCTCGCCCAGATGGTCAAGGCACTCGTGCCGCAGGGGTGGACCGGGTCCGCGCAGAAGGACGTGGACCTCACGAACGCGCAGAGCTTCGCGACGCGCGATGGCGAGAACTGGATGCAGTCGCTCGACCGCCTGCTCGGCGCTGTGGACCTCTATGCGGACGTCGATTTCACCGCGCACCACGTCACTCTGCGTCGTGCAGCCGTCAAGTCGACCGGTGTGAACTATGTCGCGAGCGCCACGCCCGCTGATCCCATCGTTGGGGAAACGCAGACGGCGAGCGTCCTGCCGGATTCTGCCGCGGCCGCAGTCGCGAGTGGTGCGACGGGGGTCTCCGACAAGGCGCAATCCCAGGACGGGCTGGCGGTGAAGTTCGGGGCTATCGCGATCCGCGATGGCGACGACACGCACATCCAGATCCGCTTTTCACAAAGGCCTGCAAAAGAGCTCGTCTTTCGAGACATGGACGGGCATTCCCTCAAGCCAAAATGGGACGACTCAAGCAATGTCGTGACATTTAACCGGGCAGAGCGGTTCGTGGTGTCGAACGGTTCGGACAGTGTTGAGGTCGCGCGCGTCGCGGGCCTTGTGTACGTCTTTGAGCCGAAAAACAGCGCTGGCCTCGAGGGCGTGTTCGACAAGGAAGGATCGACCTATTTCAAGTTTGCGGACACCGTCGGCAATGTGAAGGTGTCGGATGTCGCTCACATGGGATCGGGCGAGCAGAAGGGGCGCTATTACAAGTTTAACGGCACTGCCGACCAGTTCATCGTGAACGCGGACGGCAACGTCGTGAATGTGACGCGCAAGCATGACGTGCGCTTCTTCGACCGTCCGAAATCATGAAGGTCCGATCGGTCGCGAAGCTCATGGTGCCTGTCCTGATGTGCAGTCATCCGGCGTTCGCCGATTGCCTCGATGATGCCGCGCAGTATCACCACGTCAACGTGATGCTGGTTCGCGCGATCGCGCAACAGGAGTCAGGGATGCGCGGCAATGCGATCAACGTGAATACGGATGGCTCGGAAGACATTGGCCTGATGCAGATTAACTCGTCGTGGCTTCCAAGGCTCAGGCGCTACGGCATTACGCGCGAGTCCCTGTTCAACCCGTGCGTCAACGGCTACGTCGGTACATGGATCCTTGCGTCGAACATCAGGCAGTTCGGCCCGACGTGGAAGGCGGTTGGTGCGTACAACGCCGTCTCGACCAACAAGCAACTGGTGTACGCGAACAACATTTATCGGCGCATCCAGCGCGCGGCCCACTGAAACTCATGAAGCAAATGATCATCATGCCCTCCCGTCGTCGCGCCTCGCTGGTCGCGCAGTTCCTGGCACTGCTCGCAATGACGGGGTTTACGACCGCGTCGTTTTCCCAGTCAAAACTTTCCCCGCCTTCAGGCGATGGCTGGCAGTTGCTCGGTGCACCCACGGCGCCGGTAGCGCCTGTTGCCACGCTGGCGATGGTCGCTCCCCCGGGCAGTCCCGGTGCTCGGACTGCCTCGTCGCAGGCATCGCTACCGCCAGTACTGGCTTCCACGCCCGAACCGCCGGCTCCTGCACTGCAAACGCCCGCATCCACTGCCGTCACGCCGGTCGTCCTGCCGGGAACGCCGGCGCCTGCATCCGCTGGCGTTCTGTCGTTCGCTATCACGCCGCAGGACATCAATCTGCGTAACGCCCTTGACCGCTGGCTACAGCAGCAAGGCTGGCAGCTCGCCTGGAAGATCGACGATGACCTGCCGCTCGAATTCAACGCGACGTTTAGCGGCGATTTTGACGCTGTCCTCACGCAGGTGATGCGAGCCACGAACCATATGCGCACCCCCACGCGCGTTTGCGTACACACCAACAACGTTATTCGCGTGGTCGCACGCGCAGCCAACTGCCAGGATTAAACAAGATGCGCATCAACCGTTTCCAGGCTGCTGTTTCCCTTCTGCTGGCGTCCGCGCTGACGGGTTGCGCGATCTCGCAATCCGACATCAACGGCGCATACGATGCGGCGACGCGTGACGCCACGCATGCGATGGCGAATACCGGCGACTCCATGCCGCTCGTTGAACATGTGCCGACTGCGTTCCTCGGCGACCGGCTTGTGCCAGTCGCGTATGAGGCTACGCTGCCTGCTGTCTTCCGTGAAAAGACCATCACACTGCCAGCGAACCTCCCGATCACGAAGATCGCAACGCTGGTGTCGAATGCGACGGGATATCCCGTTCACCTGAGCCCTGACGTGTTCATCTCGCGCGACTCGCTCATAGATACGGCCTCGGGCACGGCGGGCGGCCAGGCGCGTGGTCCGCTGCCGTCCGCGAGTGGCACCGTTGAACCCGTCTACCGGCAGGCCGGAAACGCGCGCATCGGCCAGTACCTGCATAGCCTGACAGAGGATCTCGGTCTGGCGTGGAGCTTCGATGGTGCGACGATCAATATCTCGCGGTTCGTAACTCGCACCTTCCAGATCGCCGCCATTCCGGGCGCAGTGAGCATCAAGTCAACGATGTCGAAGGGCACCGACACCTCAACGGGCTCACAGGCTAATGGCACGGGTACAACCAGCGCGAACACCGGTTCGTTCTCGGCTATCACCTCCACGGGACGGGACGGCACGTTCGACCAGATCGCGTCGATCACCAAGGAACTGGAGAGCCTGAAAACTCCGCTGGGCAAGATCACGGTCAATGCGCAGACCCGTCTGGTCACCGTCCGCGATACGAAGGAGGCAGTCGACCGGATGAGCGATGTGCTCAAGCACGAAAACGCAGTCTTCACGCGCCAGGTCGCGATTCGTGTGCGTACGTTGCAGATCGCCCTCAACGACGGCTCGCAGGCTGGCGTAAGTGCAGACATCGTCTTTAACCGGATCTCGGACGGGCTGAAGAAGTACTCGATCAGCATCGTCTCGCCGACGACGCTCGCGACCGCAGCTGGCCAGGTTGGTCTGTCGATCCTGCAGCCAAACGCGCCCCTGACGGGCACGAACGCTGTCGTCAGTGCGGTCAATACGTATGGCAAGACAATCTCGGATAACACGCAGACGAAGGTGACGCTTAATGGTCTGCCCGTGTCGATCGGCTCGTTCGAGACGAAGGGCTACCTCGCGGCGACCACGCCATCGGCAGGCTCGATCAGCGGAACGACGGGCGGGGTGCCGGGCCTGCAACCGGGGTCGGTTACGGTCGGTGACTTCGTGAACATCCTGCCGTCTGTGAACGATCACAACCAGATCATCCTGTCCTACTGGAGCGACAACTCCAAGCTGAATGGTCCATTCACCACCATCGGAACCGGTTCGGGCGAGTCGGCCCAGCAGATCCAGCTGCCGGATATTGTGGGCAGCAAGGATGACCAGACCATCGCGCTCGCTGACGGTCAGACGGTCGTCATGTATGGGGCGATTACGAATAACTACGACGGGTCGAGCAACAACGGTATCCTGGGCATCAGTGGTGCGTGGAACAAGGCGAAGACGTTCCAGGTGATCATGCTGACCGCGACCGTCGTACCGTCGATGTGAGCGGCGTGATGCATTTCGAGACCATTCCCAACGAAAAGAAGGCCAGGCTCGTCTTTGGCCTGGAGTGGCGCGCCTACGCGACGAAGGGCGGGGCAGCCGAGCGACGGCGCTATGCGCAAGAACTCGACGCGACGCACTACGTTGAACTCAAGGGCAAGGAAGAGACGGTTGCGGGCTTCTGCGCGCCCGACGCTGTGGAGCGAAAGGGCGGTGTGAAGTTGTATTCGGCGGCCGCGCGCGTCGCCGGGCTCGAGCGTGTGCGCACCAAATCTGCCGTGCTCGTGCTGATCCAGGACGGGCAGCGCGTGCATGCGGTGCTGGTCGTGCGCGGTACCGTCCGTGTCGACGAAACCGTTGCGTTGCATACGCTTGAGACAAAACGTGTCGCGTGGGAAGACGAGTGCGCTAAAAACCGCGTCGATCTCGTCACGATCGGATACGGCGCCGATCTCGGCGACGTCGACGAACCATTCGCCGTGAGCGAACTGCTGCGCGGCAAGAGCGTTGGCCTGATCAGGAAGGTGCCCGTCAAGGTGCCGACGGCGATCCCGGTGATGGTGATTGCTGTTGCGCTCATCTACGGTATGAGCGAGGCGATGAGCTATATCAGCCCGCCACCGCCACCGCCAGCGCCGCCGCCGAGCTACATGCAGGACTATCAGACCGCGGTCGCTCGGGCGTTTGCCGGACAGATTCCGATGGCATCGGCACTTGCGCCTGCCCTGTTCGACATTTTCCGAAATCAGGAAACGAACATGGCGGGCTGGCAGTTCCATAAGGCGTCATGCGGCGTGGCGGGCAGCTGTTCGATCACCTACAAGCGTGAGGGCGGCACGTTCAAGGAATTTGACGCCCGCGCGTCCGCCGACATGCGGCCAGTCGTATTCGATGCGGGCGGTCTGTCGCTCCAGACGAGGGGCCCGGCCGTGCCGCGCGTGCAAAAGCTCGCGCTTGCGCAGGCGAAGCAGTGGCCGACCGCACAGGCGCTGATCAAGCAGCTTCAGACCGATCCCCAACGGCTGTCGACGAAGCCCGACCAACTGATGAGTCACGGCTATGTGGTCACGCTCCGACCGCCCCAGCGTCTGCTCGCACGTCAGCCGCTTGCGGGTGAGGTGAAAGGTCCGCTCGTCCAGTCGGGTGACTGGAGCATCGAAGGCTATATGTGGCAAAGCCGGCTGCTCTCGCGGCTGCCGGACAACATGTCTCTGGACACGCTTGAGCTCGAACTGAAAGAAGACGGCACCGGCGTGCATTTCACCGCGAAGGGTAAATACTATGTTCTCCAATAACGCGGCCCGTCGCACGGCGGCATCTTTCTTCCTGCTATGCGTGACGGGCTTCGCGCATGCAGACGAAAAGCACCTCACGCTCGATGACATTGACGGGCTCGCGCGTCAGAACCTCGTCAACACAATGCGCAAGGCGGATGGAACACAGCCTCCCGCGGGCGCTGCTTCGGTGGGCGTCGGACTCAATGCGCCGCTGAATTCACCGGCGCCAGCGCCCGATGCTCATTCCGCTGCCGCAAGCAAGCCGCCTAAACGGCAAGGACCTCCCGCCCGCGTCAGCCCACCCGTCTCGTTCGTTGGCGCGTACAGCGACATGAGCGGAGCGCACGTGCTGTACGACTATCAGGGGGGTATCTACTCGGCAGCACGTGGCGCGAAGCTGCTCAACGGCTGGGTGGTAACGCGAGTCGATGGGTATCACGTCACGGTGTCCGAAGGAAAGCGCACGTGGTCGGAGGTCATATCCGCGCCCGACACGGGATCGGGCCCGACGGGCGATAGTGCTGCCGTTCGCGCGGTAACGGATCTCGGTGGCCCTCTGCCTCCGGGCGCCCCTGGTATGGGTCCGACAACGGTGCTTTTCAACGCGAGGTAAGCAAATGGGCCTTTTTTCTGGAGTCGAACCGGACGAAGAGCAGGCAGGTGGTGGCAGTTTCCTGAAACGTCTGCGTGGCGTGCGACCCGCTTCTTTTGTCGAGGGCGGCGGGTCAGCCACACGGGTAGCGCAGGAGCCGAGCTTCGTCAAAGGCACGAAGCACGGTGCACAAGAGCCGACGCGCGCCATCAATCCGACGGTGTCGTTCCTCGGCCGCAAGCTGTCGGGCGACGACATCGAGGACGTCGAGAATTTCACTGAGTCTGTCGCGGTGGAAGCGGCGCCGCATGCGGAGCGGGAGACGGCAGCGCGACAGCACGAAGCATCGCGGGTCGAGACGGCTCGCACAGCGGAGCCGACGGCGCGTGCGCAAACTGCACCGATGTCGCGGTCTGTCGAAAGCGACCTCGATCACAGCGCTGCGAACGCGGGCGATGTTGTCAGCGGTCTCGGCGACCGTTACGCGGAAGGCGACAGGGCACTGCGCGAGCTGGAAGCCATGCTTGCGCAACAGACTCGCGCCGACGCCGGAATGAACGATGTGCCTGCGCGTCCTTTTTCGCCACCAACGCCGACAGCGTCCACTGCCGCGCCGGGCGCTGACACTCCGAGCACTGAAGGAGCCGACCGGCCAGCGATTGCGGCGAGGGGCCCGAGCCAGTGACTGCGCCGGTCGCAACCGAAGCAGAATCGAGCGCGCCTGGTTACGCGAGCCGCCCGCCCGCTAGCGCGCGCGTCGAGCGGGCCATGGATAACCTGCCTCCTTCCGTCGATGACGACGATGACAGCGGTCCTACAGGCGCGCTGAACGGGAGGCCGACGCTCGTCTCCGCAGAGGCGCTACCAGACTACAAGCGCGTCATCACGGGGGTCGATGCGGACTCGGTGCTCCGGGTATCGGCGGCCGTACGCAAAGAATTTGTTGCGGTCGAAATTCAGCCAGGCATTGCGATCGTCGCAACGACAGCGCGCTTTAGCGAACGCGCACAGTTCGCGACCTTTTTGAAAGACCTCGCGTCGCATGACCTGCTTGTGCAGGAAGAAATGATCGCGACGGAAGAGGTCATCGCGGCCATCTACGAGCGCAAGCGTGACGTTGCCATCAAGGGTGGGGAGCGCGAGGCATCACGCGCCATTGGCAACTTCCGTGACATTATCGAGGCTGCCCACGCGTACGGAGCGAGCGACGTCCACGTCGAGCCGCGAGACTTCCTGTCGGAAGTCGAAGTGCGCTTTCGGGTGAACGGTGACCTTTATACCTATCGGCGGCTGCCGAAAAACATGGTGCGCCGGGCGCTGTCTGCCGCCTACTCGGACCTCGTTCAGAAGAACACGAACTCGGGGAACTCATTCCAGCCGAGCGCACCGCAGTCGGCCATGATTCCGCTGGTCCTCGGCAGGGACACGGTGAACCTGCGATGGCAGTCCGCGTCGACGGTTGGCGGTTACGACGTTGGTTTGCGTCTGCTTGACGGCAACTTCAAGAATTACTCGGTGCTGATGCCTGACCAGATGGGGCTGTCGCCGAGCCAGCTTGCGCTGATCGAGACGCTGAATCATGTCAGCGGGGGCATTACGGTGCTCACCGGGGAGACGGGTTCGGGCAAGACCACGCTGCTACGGGCACTTTCCTACATGCTTCCCGACCGGGAACTGAAGAAGCAGTTCGCCGTCAGTGAGCCGTCCGAATATCCGTTGCCGTGGCTCTCGGAGATCTCGATCATCCGTCGGCCGGACGAGTCAGACGACGAGGCGAGCCGCAAGTATGCGGAAGTGATCCGGACGCTCATGCGGATGGACCCGGACGACGTGACGATCTCGGAAGTGCGTGACCGCGTCGTGATGGGCCTGGTGTCCGAACTGGCAATGACCGGGCACCCGGTCCGTTTCTCCTTGCATGCGGGCGACATCATCTCGGCGGTAATGCGGATGGCGGGTGGCCGGCTACAGCTGCCGATCGACGAACTGGCCGCCGAGGGCTTCATCAACGCGGTCGGAAACCAGAAGCTCGTCCCGACGCTGTGCAACGACTGCAAGCTGCCCGCCGAAGAGGTGATGCCTCAGCGGGATCTCGAACTGCTGCGCTCGAAATTTGGCCTCGATACATCGAAGATGGCGTGCCGGAATCATGCTGGATGCCCGACTTGTCGTCTGGATGGCCTGTTTGCACGGGACGGCAAGGTGGCAGGGGGCACGATGCGGCCGACGCTGGTCGCCGAGCTTTACCGTCCGACAGAGGAGTTCCGCGAGCGTATCGCCACGCGCGACTGGCGTGGTGCACGCGCCGTATGGCGCAGTGAGCGTACGACAGGCTTCGACAACGAGGACATGACCGGAAAGACGGTCTATGAACACGCTCTTTTCAAGGCTTCGCGCGGCGAAATCGACCCACAATTCATCAACCGTTCGATGCAGTCCTTCGCGCAATATCGCGTGATGCCGGGTGCTGACGGGAAACTGTGACGAGGTCCGTGCGTAATGTTCAGTTCGTTGATAGCCATGCTTCCCGAAGCGACGCAGATGCGCCTTGCGCGCTGGCGCTTCCAGAGCGTGCGTGAATCCTTCTACAAGGAAACGCGCCTCGATATCGAAAAGAAAGGTCTGCGTGACGTCGAGACGCTGCGCGAGCGGCTGGAGACTTATGAGACGCGAAACAGGGCGCGCAACCGGATCGAGTGGAAGGTGTTCGCGCGCGTGCGCGCCCGCCTGGTGAAGGGCGACTCGTTTTCCGCAGCGATACGACCGTATATTCCCGGCGATGAGTACACGCTGTTCGACATTGCCGGCGAATCGACGTTGAAAGACGCGGTGATCCGAGGCTTCGAGCTGGCAGAGATGGCGGCCTTTGCAAAACGCACGTTGTCTTCGCAGACGTCCCTGCAGCTTGCCTACCCGACGTTCCTGCTCGTCTATCTGTACGGCTTCTGCATGATGTTCGGCGGGGTGATTTATCCGCAGGTTGTCGAGATCAAGCCGCTCGAACAGTGGCCAGACTTCGGGCAGATCTTCTACCACATCGACACGTTCGCCTACGACTACTGGTGGATCTCAGCATCAATCGTCACGAGCCTCATAGCAGGCTATTTCTGGACCCTCAAGCGCTGGGTGGGGCCGCTTCGCAACCGGTTCGACCGGTTTCCGCTGATGTGGCGCAATCGGCGCGACATGCGGGCCGCCTTGCTGATCGTCTCGCTGGCCGGTCTGTTCGAATCGAACCTGACGTTGCGCGCGGCGATCAACCGGATCGCCAAGAGCGCCGATCCGTGGATGCGGTGGCACCTGAACACGATGAGCAAGCGCCTCACGCAGCGGCCGGATCAACCGATGCGTGCCCTTGACACGGGCATCTTCTCGGAAATGATCGTTGACACGATCACCGATGCCGCAGGGCGCGACCAGTTCGAGGCGGCCATCAAGTCCCTTGGCCGCGAATCGCTCGCGCGTGTCGTCGAGGCGGTGAAGCGCAATGCGCGGCTCACGCATTACATGCTGCTCGGCTTCGCGGTCGTCGTGTTCATGACCATCGGTATCGGATCGTATGTGGTGACGGGTGCCGTGAACATGAGTGGCGGCATTCCTTCGGCAGGCTCGCAATAAATGCAACTTCTATAGGATCGCGGCCGTTACGGCGCGGCATGTAAATAATCTTCGGGGAACATTCCATGCAACAGCAAAAGGTGGCAAACCGGGCGCGTCTCATCAAGTTCGGCCGGCTCAAGAAGCAGTCCGGCGAACTGTCGCTCATCGAGGCAGGCGCATACATGGCGGGGGCGGCACTGCTCGCGATCGCCGTCATCAAGGGTAGCGCGTACGTTTATACGACCATCAAGTCGTCGCAGTTCACCAGCGAAGCGCAGATGTTCCATACGGGCATCCTGAACGCGACGCAGAACGACGCGGATTTTGGGGCGGAGACGTTGACCACGCTCGCGACCAACCGCGCATTTGATGCGGCCGGTGCGCGGCTGGCATCCGACAAGTCGTCGTTGAAGGGCATCTTCAACCAGCCGGTGACCATTTCGGTTGGCTCGCTCAGCACAGCCAACGACTCCATCATCATGTCGTATCAGGTGCCGACTGCCGTTTGTGCGATGAGTGTCGCGGCGCTAACCAACACGTATTCGCAGGTCGCTGTTGGCGCTACGACTGTGTCAGGCCCAACGACGACGTTCAGCAGCAGCGTGGCGGGCTCGGCCTGTGAATCGGCGGGCGCGTATGCGACGCTGCAGCTTTATACGTCGCGTACGTGATCGGGCCAGGCGTCCATGGGCAGCCTACTCGAAATGATGTTCGTGCTGCTTGGCGCGGCGATTCTGACGATGCAGGGCATCAAGGAAGACGTCGCGCACAAGCGCGATACGATGCTTGCTGTTGAAGGCCAGAACGAAGCGACGCTCGTCACAGCCTACGATAGCTGGATCACCGACAACTTTGCATCGCTTCTGTCGCAATACACCGCGTCAGGCAACAACGCCACGTTGACGCCGCCAACGGTCGACCAGCTTAAGACGGCGGGTAATCTCAAGCAGGCGCACAGCATGGGCCCGTTCTGGGGCGGCGGGTATGCGGTGTCCATGACGATGGTGCCGGCGGGCTGCACACAAGCGGCGGGCAATTGTCATGTCTCGTTTGCGCTGTATCCGACGCAGCCTCTACTGAAGGGCGGAAAGGCAGACATCGCGGGAGCCGCGCAGATCGCCGTGGCGGGTTCAAAGCTCGCTGGAACGAGCCAGTTCGGGTACTCGAATGCTCAGGCGCCCGGCACTATCACCGGCATCAATGGTTCGTTCACCGCCCCGAACCCGCTCGGATCGAAAGCCGCATCGATCATGGCCACGAATGGTCCTGATTCGGACGGCAATTCGATCTATATCCGGCGCGACGGCAGCGTGACATGGACGGGCGACCAGGACGTCAATAACGTCAGTCTGAAAAACGTCAACGACATCAAGGCGCAGACGATCGAGGCGAGCGGGGCGGTGACGGCAGCGAGTGTGACGGCAACGGGCGCGATAAAGGGCAACACGGTGACGTCGACCACCACCCTTCAGGCAGGGAACATCGCTTCTCCGCGCAGTCCATGTTCGCCGAATGGCGCGATCGCGAACAACAGCGATGGGTCGGGACAGCAATTGACGTGTCAGTCAGGTATCTGGCTCCCAAATGGCGGGCGTGTCCTGCGTATGGGATACAACCCGGTTTCCGACGGCGGGATCGTGGCGAAACCGTCGTGTCCAGCAGGCGGGACCGCCATTGTGGAACTCACTCCCCAGAACTGGTACGTGGACCAGTCTGCCTCCGTGAACTTCAACGCCTACGACAACGGGACCTACTGGATCGTCCGTATCACAAACGGGCCAGGCGCGGGCATCCCGGGGTTGGCCTACGCGGGAACATATTGCTCATATTGAGAAACAAAAAAATGAAGAGGAAAACTTCTCGAACGTCGATGCGGATAACGCTTCTTTGCTCGGTGCTATCTGCAAACATTGCAATGGCCGGCAACCCCGTAGTCTGCACGTCCAATTACTACGACGCGACCTGCACTCCGCATCTGACTCGCGCCTACCAGACGCCTGGTAATTTGTGTTCGACAGACCCGGGCTGGATAACGGTCACGCCGCCTCGTTGGATCGGTTCAAAGTTCAGCGATCCACAGTGCAGCTATACTCCGCCGCCGACTTGTCCGTCCGGATATGACCAGAACGGAGCGCCCTCGTGGAACGGGTCGTCATGGGTTGGGCTTTCGTGTCAACCTAGTGCACCTAAAGACCCAAGCAGCATTTGCAATGCACAAATTCCGGCTGATTACACGGCGACGGGCTCATGGAATGCTTATGATCTCACAGACCCAACCAACGCTCGGATTGCCGCACAGGCGGCTTCGGTCTACGGCATTCCAGCGTACACGAACGTTTTCACGCGTGCCTACAATGGGCCGACTTACTCGCTACCCTGCTACGACCGAAACAACTACGGTGCGTCGTGCTACGTCAATGGCTCAAACGTAGTTGGAGTAATCATGGCACAGGCTAGTTCTGCCAGCAGCGGCCAGTGCAATCACTAAAAAAAAGCGCCCTTCGAGGCGCTTTTTTTTCGCTGTGATCGATCGGTCAGCCGATGATGTTGCCCGTGGTGAAAGAGAAGCTGCGCGAGAACGCTGTGCCGTTGATTGTTCCGGTAAGCGATACCGTGTAGGTGGTGTTCGGCAGCAACGGCGTTGCAGGGTATGCAACTGCCTCGTACGCCAGGACCAGATGGTTCGGGTCCGTCGACGAATTCAGTAGCTGGAGCGTCGTGACCGTTCCGGACGTATCAGTCACGGTCCCCGCAGTGAGAACTACCTTGTCGGTGACATTTCCTGCAACCGCGATCGGCGTACCCCAGTTGCCCGACGTGTTCGGCGGTGTCGGCGTTTCGCCGCCGCTGCTATACGCAACGCCAGTGATACCCTGGCACGGATAGGTCAGCGGCATATTGCCCGGGATTGTTTGCTGATGCGCGAGTGTCATCGAGCCTTGAACGACCGGGAACCCGTTGAACGTGGTTTCGTTTGTACCGATGCCGATAGCCGATGCGGGCCAAACACCGACGCCAATGTGATAAACACCGGACAGCCAGCCATAGACCAACTGCTGACCGTACTGCGTCTCCGTCAGCTTTGCGTTCGTGTAATAACCCGCGCTTACGCCGCCGATGAACGAGTCGGAATAGCCGAAATGGGCGGCACGGTCGACATACGAGACACCAATGAACCCCGGCTTGCCGGAAACCTCATCGTCGGTGACGGTGCCGCCGTTTTGACCCATATACTGCGCGTGCCCGACGGCCGCCTGATCGAGCAGGCTGTTGTCTTGAAGGGCTGGGAACCCGCACTGTTGGCGTTGCTGGTTCAACAGATTGAAAGCGGCGAGTTGGGCACTGTCGGCTGCGTACTGCGGCGTGGTCAAGTTACCCGCAGTCGGGCTGCTCGCGGGCGTCGAAGGTGCCGCCGCCGTGCTGCTGCCACCACCGCCGCCACCACCGCATGCTGCGAGAGCAATAGCTGCCGCGATAGAAACCGAAGTCAATGCGAGTTTGCTGCTTTTCATTCTTAGGTCCTCGTGTTTAATGTGGCCGCGCCCCCGCGCAACCTTGATTTCATCTTATCGAGCGCAATCCAAAGTCAAGGCAGCGTCGGCCGAAACCTTCGAAGGCGCGAATACTTACCTCAGATTTTGCGTGCGAAGGCATTGTAAAGAGCGGTAAGCGGTTGCGGCGAGAGTGTCGTTGCGTAGGCGCAACCGATTGCTACTGGGGTGCCGAGCGGTTTTTCCGTCGGTTTATGCGGATCGCAATAAAAAGCGCGGCGAGCACCGTGCCCGCGATCGCGGGTTGCTGTTTGCCGACCGTTGTGAGCAGCAGTGATCCTCCCCACGCCATAATGAGGAAGAACACCAGATGTTTGAACGCCTTGCTGTCCAGCACGCGCAATAATCGGGCGCCGGATCGTTGCTCACACCGCTTCGCATATTGTTCGTTGGCTGTTTCGAGGTCGAACGTCTCGGGCATCGCCTGACGCTCGGTTCTGTAATGGCGCTCGTAGTGCGGGAAGCGAGCGTCGCCACGGCCTCTGAGCCACGCCGCGGCGCTGTCGCCAAAAAGATAAGCGAAGTCCTGCATATCAGTGCATCACGTCCGCTGTGAACTCCACTACGCCGATCACACCCGGGATGCATTGGCCGTCGGCTTCGGCGTGGAATTCGCCAGTTTCAATATCGCGCCAGCCGAACTGGACGCGGCCATCGTGCGAAAAGACCACCAACCCAATCTGAACCGCGAAATCCTGATGCATGGCGCGACCTCCCTTAATGTGGTTGCTTGCGCTTGCTCACCTGGCTCTTTGGCGAGAGAAGGTAGTTGCAGCCGGGGCAGCTAAAGTCTTTCGCCAGTTCGATCTTTCCCTCGCCGTTGGACAGGACATAATCGGTGCCGCAACCGCGACAGGCCGCCATCGTGAGGCGTGAGTCGAGCGCCATCGCTCGCGTCAGATGGTTTCCGCGATCTGCGGTAATCACAAGACTCTTGCCGAACGTCTTGGCCATGATGTCGTTCGCCGCAATCAGCGCTTCGGGAATATTTCCGCCGTTGTCCAGGGCGCTGCGGTACAACCACACGTATGTCGTCGCCTGGAGCCGATGAACCGATTGTTCGACATACCAGGTGAGCGACGTTGGGTTGCATCCGCAGGGAGAGCTAACGCCGTGGATGTGCTTATATGTGGCTCGAGCCTTGCCCGGATTGAGGTTGAAAAGATTTGTCGCAGTCGAAGCTCGGCAGCCTTGTGCCATCATCATTCGGGCGAAAACTTCCTTGTCGCTGCGTTCAAGCCGCAGATCCGTCCAGGCGTTCTGATAAGGCAGCGATGCGGTGCTGACGGGCGACGTGTGCATCAGGTAGTGCGCAACGGTCTCTTCGGTAAGCCAGCCAGCGCTAAATTCCATCCAGAAATTCGCGTCGTGGAAACGCCACCGGAACAACGGGAACTTGATTGCGCCGATCGCGTTGTCGAGTCGCGCCATCGGCAGCCCTTTGAGATACGACGCAAGTTCCCTGGAAATGCCGAGCAGAGGGATCGCGGCGACGTTCATGTGCAACACGTCCTTGAGCAGCTGGACGTACGCCTGATTGTAGTGATAGATGTCGCGGCTAGTGATTTGATCCACCCGCGGCATCTCTCTGGTTAGCCTCTCGACGTTATGTGAGTCCATTGCGCCGTCGACGAAAGTCTCCCAGTCGCGTGGATCTTCAAGCACCGGAGCAAGCGCGACAAACGGGAGATTCATCAGCGTTGCCTTCGCGGCGGCATGCTGCCGGAAGGTGTCCATGTTGGCGAGCGAGACGCCAAAGATGCTTTCGAGCTCGGAATGTCCGGCGAGCGCAAGGAACATGAAGTCGGTAAGCGAAAAGTTCGTACGTTGGATCTTTTCAGCCAACCACGGGGTGAGCAGTACGTTGCGTGCTTCGGTGCTGAGAGCTTTATCAGTAGACATTTTTGTTCATTCTTCGTGTTGATCCGGCGCCCGGTCCAAGGCGCCATTCGCTATCGCATCGGTCTATTACCGTTGCAACGCTGCTTCGATTTCGGCGACATACTTGCGCAGTTGCGCAGCCAGGGCCTCAAGCGCGGGGTCGTACTGCTTCGGATCCGTGGATGCCAGCACAGCCAGTTGGAACGAGCTCATCTTGCCGCTGACGTCCTCCCAGGCGGCGGTCAGCGCTTCAAGAGAAGTGTGCACTGCCTTGTTGGCAATCAGTTCGGCTTGCTGACGCCTGAGTTCCGCCTCGATGTTGACTTGTTCGTCTTTGAGGGCCTGCGTCCTCCTCTTTGCCTCTTCGAGTTCATCGAGCGCTTCCATCACCGCTTGCTTGGTTGTTTGATAGCCTGCGGGAAGCGTTTCAACGGGAACTTCGACCTTTTCCACTTTCGCTGGCGCATTCTGGGCAGCAACAAGTTGCTGCGAAAGCTCCTCGAGCTTTTTGTTTTTGGCAGCCAGTTCCTGCTCCATCGCCGGATAGCCGGAAGTGCGCTCGGTCAGTGCGGTGCGAAGGTTGGAGATGCTGCTTTCTTTTTCGGCAAGATGACGCTCGTAAGTGGCAAGCTGCTCCCTGAGGTGCTGGCTCTCGCGCTCAGTGACCTCAAGTTGCGTCTTGTGGTCCTCAAGTATTTCGTGGATGTTCTCCAGTTCGCGGGCGGCGTCTTCGACTTGCTCGTCCTTGAGCTGCAACTCTCGCAGCAGCCTTTCGACGTCATCCCGTGTCATCTTCTTGCTGGGGTCCTTAAGCTCTTCGGCTTCCCGTTTCTTGAGCTTGATGGCGTCGATCTGCTCGTCCGTAACGTCTTTGGCGGCTAGCAGGTTCAGTTCCCCATAGCTGAAGATACGGATCGCTTCAGCGTCGTCCGCAAATCGTTGGTGACAGCGAATGTAGCCACGAGCGCTGGGCTGTGTGATACCCAGCACCACCTTGAAGAAGTCAAAGCAGAGTTGCGCTGCCTTCCGGCGCGCAGTGAGTGTGTCACCGACCTTACCGGTGTGATGAGTGATGGCCATGTTGACCATTTGCTGAAGGTTGCCGCCGAGGATGATCAGTTCCTGAATGATCTTCGCGCGTGACTCTGCAACCGACAGCATGTGCTCAACGAGCTTCGCGATGAAGTCGCTGCCTTCGGGCCCCGAGCCAAAGATCTCGCGCGCGGCCGCCGCGATCCTGTCGCGCGTCACTGCGTTCGGGTCTTGCACACTGAAGACAAACTCAGTCATCGGATCGAACGAGACCAGATCCGCGGCTGAGGCCGTGTCGTCGTCTTGGTACGTGTTTGTCGGAACCATCCTGTGAACTGGCGCTCGGCTCGAAAGCCTCAGGTCAGTTCTGGACGTCTTGCCATTTTGCATTCTTCTCTCCAGAAGTTGAAAGGACGACCACCCTCGTTGTCGTCGTTGAAAAGAGCATTCGCCCTAAATCGAAGCGTTGCTTCGCTAACTCACTTATTGTTTGTCTATTGCCCGGCCAAGCCGGCTAACCGTAGGGCGTGACAGGCGGTCCGTCTCACACGCCTGGAGCAGTGCACTGATGGCCTTGAACTCGTCGACGAAGCCGTTGACGCAATTTGTAAGAGAGAGTAACGCGTTGAATTCGCGCCCAACCTGTGAAAGACGACGTTTTCGCACCGTCTTTTGGTGGAGGGCTGGTCCGGCTCTCCCTGTTTTCGAGAACAGAAGTTATAGATAACGGTTTCATTTCTGAAACATTTAGGGGCATTTGACATTTGTAAAACGATTACTCTAATGCTAGGCGGTAAGTTTTACCTCGCAACCCGGGCGCGGTGGGCGTCCATCGCCGCAGGGGACGTTTCGATCAGAACCGCGATTCCCTCGGTAGCCTTCTGCACGTCGATGGATGGAATCCCAGCGTAGCTGTCGCGTCGCGCGCGCAGCCAGTGCGGCAAGTCGCTGAGAGACAAAAGGTCGGAATCGAGCGCGGGGCTGAGATGTGCATCGTCAGACACGAGCAAACCTGCACCGGCGGCGGGCCACAGCGAGGGAAGGCGGCTGCGGAGAAAGGCGACCTTCGTCCGGTTCTGCTCCAGCGGCGATCGGCGGTCCTCTGCCTTGCCGTCGCGATCTGTCCTCGTCAGGAAGCCGGGAACCGAGGCAGGACTGATATAGCCCGACCAATTCTTGGTCTCGAACACGAAGATGCCAAACGGGGTAACGGCGAGGTGATCAATCTCGGCGGTGGGGAAGGCCGCGCCAGGCGCGTGCTCAATAATGATCGGCCCGTTGAAAAGATGGTAGTCAGCGCCGCAGAGAGCGGTCAGGCTGTTACGCAACGCGGCCTGCGCTTTCGCTTCGCCTGCTTCTCCGAGCGCCGAGCTGCGGTCCGTGGGTTTTCGCCGGAACAGGTCGCCAAACGACGGACGTTTTTTTCGAGCGACGATTTGCCACGCGGCAACTCCCAGAAGAATCTCAAGAAACATTGCTGCCCCATGCGTTGATGATGAGATCAGCTTGACACGACTATTTCGAAGTCAAGGAAGCGAAAGACGCCGGACTCGTATTGCAAAGGCGAAAGCACACCTGTTTTCTGAAGCTTTTCCGCCGCCGGGTCGACTGGCGATGCGTAAAGTCACTCTTATCCCGCGTCTTGGACGCATCGACTCGAGTTTGTTGGCCCTGTGACGTAATGCGGCCGCGCTCTATCCCCTGTTCGCTTCCGCCGATAGCTGCTTTTGTCACGTCTTAACCGAGCCGTGAGGAAAGCGTCTCTCCGCGCGCCCGATTTCCCTGCTCACAAGGGCATCGAAACGGTCCAGTGCCTTCCAGCCTGGACATCCCCTAGTGCGTTAATTTTTCTGGAGAGAGAAATGCCGAAGCAGTTCTTGATGAAGGCGACTCGTTCGCCCATGTCGTTTCTCGCTGTGTGCTTTGCGCTTTGGCTCGCGGCACATTCATTTTTCGCCGCACTCTTTGTCGGCTTCCTCGCGATTAAATGGATCAGATCAGCGATTCGCGACGCGTTGAAAGACGAGAAAGAGACGAGCGATACAACACCGGCAACGCCGACGACTGCCAAGCCTCAGGCCGAAGCGGTCCCGACGGCGGCTGTAACACCTATCAAACGACAGTACGCGAAATCGCCTGTCGTTGTTCCTCTTAAGACCGGCACCGACGAATAGTCGAGTCGCCTCAACAGCACGGACGCCCTTCCAGGGCGTCTTTGCAATTCACCCCAACGGGAACCCTTCCCGTTGCGGGGCATGGGTTTCCCGCTTCTCGGAGAAATCCCATGGAAACAGAAATCGCGGCATGGCAGCTCGACATGTTCGGCGGCGAATTGCCGGTCGTTGTTAGATCGCCCCTCAAGCCTGATCCGTTGCCCGATCCACAGTTTTGGAGCGAAGCGGTGCGCGAGAAGATGGTCGATGCACTGGTAAGCCTTGCGAGGGACAGCCGTCGGGGCGACAACATGCCCGAGTCATTGGCGGACTGCTGTGCGCTGATCAGCGAGAGAATTCGAAACTGTAAAAAGATCGACTTGGAGGACTATCGCGCAACCCTTGGCTGGGTGATGGAATTCTGGGACGGCGCCCTGCCGTACCGTTACGTATGTGAGATCAGTGGTTACCCTACCGATACGCTGCAGGACATCATCATGGAAAATCCGCTGCTCAGGCGGGACATGGAAGAGGTTCGTCGTAGCTGCTTCGGCTCCTTGCTGTAGGAGAGCCGGAGATGACAGCAACGACATTCGGCAAAGTCCTGAGCGGACTCTTTGGCCTTCGGGAGCCAGTATCAGCGCCGGCAGCGCCCGCACCGGTAGTGGTAGGGCAAGGGGGCCGCAACGAGCGTCAGGTCGTTATCGCAGGCGAGGCGCGGCTGTTCCGCGACGAAGGCGATGTAGTCGTTCAGTTTCGCCCGGCCTTCGATTACCAGTTGCGCGACACGCCTGTCGGCATGAAGCTCGTACCGTCACTCGAACCTCACTGGGCCGTCGTTGACGAACATCCCGGCCCGCTGAGGGACGCGATCGCTGCGGCGATCAAGGCAGCGGCTTCGCCGGTCGCCCGGGAGCGTGAGGCCGCAGAGGCAGAGCGTCCTCGTGCACCTGTGCAAGTCAAGGCAGCTACCACGCCGGTCGTGATCGAGAATGCGGCACCAGCGTTGGCGCCGTCCACGAAAGCGTCGGGGCCGCATCGCACGGAGCGTCCGCACTACGGCGTCATAACGGAGTGGGGCGAGCGCGAGTTCCCCGATGGAAAGCGTCCCGGCAAGACCTACGAGTCGTTCTGCCTGACGCTAGAGAACCGTGGACAGACCCGCCTGCTGCAGGGCGAAGGCCTGCGTGACGCAATCGCCGAGACGCACTGCCTCATTGGTGATCGGGTCGAAGTCCGGCGACTCGGCAAGACGAAGGTGCCTGCAGTCAATTCGCGCGGGGAGCCCATTCTTGACGGAACGGGCGCTCAAGTCCTGTGGGACAAGTGGCTGTGGTCTATCAAAAAGAAGTCGTGATGGACATTCAGAACATCTGATCCCGAACTCTCTCACCTTTGTTCCTGTATCTGCTCACCTTCGCTGCCTTGACCATCCCTCACGGGTGGCTGGGCGCGAAGTGTGGGTTTTTCTTCCTCGCATTTTTCAGTACTCCAACCGGCAGCGCCCGTCCTTGCTGAGAAAAGCCGTTCCGCGTGACCTACGCGTGACGGACGGCTTTTCTGAGCAACGGTTTCACCGCCTGTAAAGGCATCGACCTCAACCACACCACTACTGGAGTGACATATGAATGTTAAGGACCTGAAGCTGTCCCCGGAACAGTGGGTAGCGTTGCTCCAGAAGTACGGAGTGCCCGCAACCTCATTGACCGGAAAAGGCGCGCCTTGTCCGATCTGCGGCGGTAACGACCGCTTCACATATGACAACAAGCGCGGCCGCGGCGACTGGGTGTGCCGCAAGTGCAATGAAGGAAGCATGAAGGCCGGCGACGGCTTCGAGCTAATCTGCAAGGCAGCGGGGATCACTTTTCGAGAGCTGATGCTCGAGCTCGACGGCGGGCAGTTGCCGGCGCGCGATACGCCGCGATTTTCTGGTACTGCGCCCTCGCCCGGTCGAAAGGCCGATCCGGCATGGGCCCGAAAGCGGCTGGAGTCGATGTGGAGCAGCGCCGTGGTGCACGGGCACGACGATCTCGTGTCGAGGTATCTGCGTGCGCGAGTGCCCGGTCTCGACCTTCCGTCGTCGCCGGCGCTCCGTCTGGCAATGCTCGAATATCGGCACGAAAAAAAGGTCATTGGAAAGTGGCCCGGCATTCTCGCCAGATTCACGCTGCCCGATGGACGCCTCGGCACACTTCACAGGACGTTCCTTGATCGGTCTAAGCCCGCGAAGGCAACGATCATCACTAACGATGGCGAAGTCCTGCCTTCAAAGATGAATGACGTGACGCTGCACAAACTCAACGGCGGCGCAGTCCGGCTGATGGATCCCGTCAACGGCGAGATCGGCGTGGGAGAAGGGCTGGAATCGGTGCTCGGCGCACACATGCTTTTCGGCGTGCCGGTGTGGTACTGCCTCAACCGTGTGCTGCTTTCCGACTTCGTTGTTCCTGAAGGCTATGGAATTCGCGTAGTGCACATCTTCGCGGATTTTGATGCGGTTGATCCGAAGACGCGAAAGTCTCCTGGGATGGCTGATGCGCTGGCACTTGCGAAACGGCTTCGCGCCGACGGCTATACCGCCATCGTTCACCGCCCGAAGGTTCGCGGGACTGACTTCGCGGACGAATGGATGACGTCATGTAGCAAGCCTCGCGGGCCAGCCGTCCCTGTGCGGCTCGGCAGCACGCGCGAGGCGCTGCACATCTGATTGACAGCGGCTTTGTCCGCTCAGTAGTTGTTCTTAACCGCCCGGTGGGGATTCGTCCCCGCCGGGGCCGCAATCCCTCTGGGCCTTTCTCATGGAGAGAAGCATGTTCAAGATGATTGTTGGCCGGTTTGAGATTGTCGCTACTTCGGGTGTTGAAAACGGTTCGGTGCGGGTCGGCAAGTCGGAGGCGCAGGCTTACGATGTGATCGACCGGCGTCAGGCAGTGAATACGAAACCCGAAAAGGTCGGCCTGGATCTGGATGACGCGTGGACCTATTGCGTTCGCCATCAGGGTCGAACTCACGCTATTGCCTTGTTGCATTGACTCAACCCCATAAAGACAAACCCGGCTACGTGCCGGGTTTTTTTTCGACTGTACGGACCGCTCGTCCTTCTATCACCACCACCACGGCCGCGTCTTGAGTCGGATCACCGTCCGCAGAAGGTAGTACATCATGATAAGGAATGGGCGAAGAATTCCGATCGCCCAAAGAAAGGCGGTGCCGCAGATGAAAAAGACCCACACCGTGACATCGCAGGTCGGGAAGAGTAGGTCGATAAACATCAACCCCGCAAGGCCGACGGCGATAACCGCGCGCCGTGCGAGCGGATCGAGAGCCCGGAATCTCTCAAGCATGGTCGCGATCCTTTCGAAGCCACGAAAGCACCGCGCTGCGGAGGTGATACGCCGATTCCCACAGGGCAACACCGACTGCGACGAGGAGCCAAAAGCGCGCGGCCCGAGTCCAGTCCGCGTTAGTGAGTACGTGCAGGAGATCCATCGTTTCTACTCCGTTAGTGAAGCCCTCTATTGCGGGCCGATGACCTATCTTCGCAAATGTGGCGCGAAGTCAAGGACATCGGCCGCGACTAGAAGTCGGCGAACTGGTCGGCGATAGCGTCCGTGTTAAAACGCCGTGTGCCGGTGATCGCCGGCTCGGCAGCGCGGGACTCGAGCGGTTCTGACGCCGTGGCCGGGGCAGCATCGACAGAGAAGATCGGTGTGGGATCGCTCTCAACCATATCTGCTACTTCTGTTTTCGGCTGGGGCGTCGCCGGTTCGGTCATGCGCATGACCGGCTCCACGGAAACGCCGGATGCAACACGTTTCGCGTCCCTCCGTTGAGCGCCGCTCGCGCGAGCGCCCTGAGTGCGCCCGCGCGCATGCGCTCGTTGTCGAACTGTTTGATGAAGGCGAAAAGATCAGGGTCCGTCGCTTCATTGAGCGTGACTTTGACCACGGCCTTTCCAATCATGCAGCGACTCCCACCGGTTTGCGTTCGCGAGCAAGCGTTGCCTCACCAACGATCAGGAAGCCCTTTGCATTGGCATAGCAGGGAGCGTCGAGCACGTCGAGTTTGACGCGCGGAAACGCGGCGCGTATCGAGGCTTCGTACAGAGCAGCGCCACCACCGGTGAGGACGATCGAGCGTAAATCCGCGGTCCGGCCGACACGGTTTTGCATTTCCTTGACCGTGGCATTGATGATGGCCTGCGACTGTTCCAGATAGGGGATAAGGTCAACATCCTTCCCGTAGAACAGGAGCGGCTTTTTCTCGCGCAGGCACTTGTCGATCCGTTCGATGTCATCGACCGGTTCCTTCTCGCTCTTTGCGATCAACGAAGCAATGCTCTTGTAGACCTGAGATGCACCACCGGGAGCGCCGCCGCTGCGGCGGTCATTCATCGTGAAGCCGTGAGCGACCACCCAGTCAGTCGTGAAGTAGCCCACATCAATCACCAGATGGGCGTTTTCGCGATCGAAGCGGCTACCGCCGTACTCGGAGAACGATACGAGCGATCCTAGGGGTTGCGGCACTACCTTTACTGAGTGAACACGGATATCGCCATGGCCAAAGTTGAGCGTCCCGGTGAACGCATCGCGCAGATGCGCCGAATATTTGTTGATGGTGTGAACAGGGAGCCCCAGCACCATGCGGTCGACCTCGGTGACGCCCGCAAATTGGAGAGATCCCCCGAGTAGCGCTGCATAGTTCGACGTGAGGCAGAAGTCTTCCGATAGCGTTCGACCTGCATTGCCGTATGCGGAGGACAGTTCAACGCCTGGGCCAATCTCGTATGTCGCGCCGTCCACTTCGATCGGCAATACCTTGCGCGCGTGCAGCACGCCTTGTCCATAGCTCGAAACTGCCTCGCTCACCGCAATCGGCGTCACCGAGGGAAACATTTGGGTGGCAATGTCCGACCCCATACGGAATGCGCTTTTCGTATTGCCGTAACCGACGTCGACTGCAAATACCGATACCTTCATGGGCTCTCTCCAGAGTTGTCTATCAATGTTCACTGCGCGTTCGGCCCCAGCAGGGGCCAAGTACGGGCCAAAGATCGTTGTCGCAATGACGGCTTCTGTTCTTGGTCCCTGCTGGGGCCAAGTACGGGCCGAAGAGTCGCTGCCGCAATGACGTCTTCTGCTCTTGGGGCCGAGTTGGGGCCAACGTTGGCCCCACAACCGCGAGTGACGTTCCAACTCTATCGGCTGACGATCAAAGTCAAGGAAGCTAAAGCTCGCAACATTTAGGGAGCTTTAGCAATTTCGGGAGGGGCGAGCGCAGCTATTCTCTTCGTTACCCACCGCGCGATCAGCGCATCGACCTCCGAGTTTCACCATTGAAGGGATCGCTTTGCCTGGCGAAAACCCTTCCTGTCACAGGCCGCATTCTGACGCGGCCTTTTTCTGAATCAAATCAAATGCACCATGGTCCACACTGAGGACCCCGGACACGCGATATCCATTGGGTTAGCGGGCGGTTTTGCCCAGATTTGCGCGATGAGGTGACGTGTAAAGCGGACAGTCGGACACTACCGACACTGCGCGCGACGACTCAGACACGCATGGACACACCCTTTCAGCACACGGAGCTGGGACCGTTACATGAAGCCCGACACGCAGCGGCAGATTGAACGGACTTGGGGGTGGGGGTATGTAGTCGCGGTCAAAGCGAACACATCCCTGTACGGAAGACGAACGGCGGGCGCAGCCGGAGAAAGAAGCGCGCAAAAAGTATTGCCGGGCATTTGGCCAGAGTCGTGCGAGTCGATAGACAGACGCACACGGGCACGCGAAGCGTGTCGTAGGCCGGCACGGTAGCCAGAGCAGTCGGCGGAGTCGGGATCGCGGAGCGAAAGAGCGCTGCGGCCCAACCTGTGAGACAGCGGCCCCGATCAACGACGATGGACTCTGCAAAGGCAGATCCGGTGCGGTGATGGCAGGGAAAGCAGGTATCGCAGGCAGGCATCGCGCGTGAGCGCGGCCTCTCGCAGCAGGCAGCAGATGGACAGTCGATGCACGTCTCTTCCACGTGCGGGGCTGATCGAATGGAATCGCTAAAGGACGGGAAGGCCGTACCCGGCGGGGAACGCAACGCGCAGCGCGGTCAGGTTGATGCAGGGGATAGGCTCCCGGCGTCCCGCCCGCAGTGCGAACGACGACGACCGTCAGAAGCGGTCAGGTTGAAAACGTATCCCGCGCCGCGGCGTGCGGACAGGTGGCTGTGCAACGATGGCTGCACGGCGCGATTTGCATGGGGACATCAGGGTGTCAGCGATATTGAACGTGCGCGCGGTGCTGCGCGACTACTGGTTGGCTGCCGACTTCAAGGCTGCATTGGAACAGCTGCTTCTGGATAACGTGAATCGCGTCCATAGCCGGACCAGAATCAGCGCGAAGCCGCTTTCGATAAAAACGCAGGAGCGCCGGACATTGGCGATCTGCAAGTCGTTTGAAGAGTTGCGCCGGAATGGCTTCGCGCTGCAATCCCCATACTCACTGAAGCACAAGCATGTCGAGTTTCTCGTCAAGTTCTGGGTCGATGCGAAACAGACCGGGGGGACAATCGAGAACAAGCTGACCTATCTGCGGGCCCTCTGCGAGTGGATGAAGAAGCCGAATCTGATCGGCACGCTGGCCGATTATGTCGACCGCGAGCAGCACAACCTCGTGCGCTCGTACGTCGCGCTGCAAGACAAATCGTGGGAAGGAAATGGAATCGACGCTGAAGCCAAGATCAACGAGATCGCCGTCACTCACCCGAACGTGGCGGTGCAACTGAAACTCCAGGCGGCGTTTGGTCTGCGCGTTGAAGAGAGCTTCCTTCTTCGGCCCGAGGAAGCTGTGCGTGACGATAGTTTGCTCAATGTCACCCGCGGCACGAAAGGCGGCCGGGAGCGCGTCGTGCCGATAGAACTCAAACTCGCCGTGCTAGAGGAAGCGGCGACGCTTGCAAACCCTTATACCGGGTCAACAATCCCGCATGGATACACGAAAAAACAATGGCGTGAACACTACTATCACGTGCTCAAAAAGCACGGCGTCACTCAGGCGGGTATAGGCGTAACGAGCCACGGTCTCCGCCATCAGTACCTACAGCAAATGTATGAGCGGATCACTGGCGTCCGGGCTCCGATCAAGCAACCCACGGAACGGGTAGACCGTGAGGCGCACAAGGCTGCGATGCAGCGCATTGTTCAGGCAGCTGGACACAGCCGCGCGACTAAGGCGAACGCTTATCTGTCAACGCATGCGGCGATGGATGCGCGAAAGAAACGCTCGATCACGCGGGATATGGCAGTGGAAGCGCTCGCTCAGGCCGGCGGCATAAAGTCTCGGGCGGCCGCAGCTTTAGGAGTTTCACGACAGGCGCTCTACCGGCTCCTCGAGCGTTGAAGGGGCGAGCGCCAAGCTCACTGGCGGGCCGGCAAGTGCTCCCGACGCCGATACTTCCGGTGGGTTACCTGCCCGCAGATGTCGAAGGACGTACACGTAAGTGTGTCGTTTATTGGGGTGGTCTATAAACGACACACATCAAGATGGTTTAAAAACAACGGGTTAGCAGTTCGCGCCGAAAAACGCGTTATACGTGTACGTGAACCTCAGGACGAGAGCTGCCG
Organism: Paraburkholderia sp. PGU19; assembly: GCF_013426915.1. GTDB lineage: Bacteria > Pseudomonadota > Gammaproteobacteria > Burkholderiales > Burkholderiaceae > Paraburkholderia. The sequence goes on along the minus strand of NZ_AP023183.1, from coordinate 747,252 downwards.
CTAGAAAAGCCGCTTCAGAAGCGGGCTGGTCAGTGCATGGTAAGTGATGATTGCGCTGATCGCGAGAAGCGTAAGCAGTTGCGGCATCAACTTCTCACGGTGGCGGTACGCGGCGCGGATGTAATCGACAGGTGACATATTTTTTCCGGAAGGTTGTTCGCTCACCGGTGCGGCGAGAGTTGATTCCAGTATGACGCCGCTCTCATGAAGTCAAGTCACCAGCGGTTGCGATCCGGGAGATCGTCGACGGCTGCCGAGACGCGTGTCTCGAACGAGCACTCCTCGTCATCGCCGGTCGCCGGAATGCGCGGAAACTGCACGGACGCCACACCATCGATGTAGACGAAGCGCGCCATCTGCTGCAGCGTGCGGTAACGCGCGGCATCCTCCAGCACCGGGTCGATCGGCCAGAAGTCGCGCGTTGTGATTTTCCCGTCGACGATCTTCTGAGCGAGCATTGAAAAGACCGGTCCGCGCTTCTCCCAGTCCTCCGCTGTCCGCGCGAGCAGATCAAGAACGTACGGCGCGTCGACCGGCGAGATCTCCTTGCGGACAAGATCAAGCAGATCGCCTTCCGTAGCGGCCGGTCGATTCAATCTCATGTTCCAGATTTTTCCGGCTTCATCGAGCGCGGCGTGCTTGTTGTCGGTGAAGGGGATCCACGGCGTCTGCATCCCGCAGTCATCGCAAAGGATGCAGCACAGTTTCTCGGTTGGCGGCTCAGATAGCGATCGCGCCTCCATATCGTTCATCACCGGGGCGGTGCTGGAGTTGATTTGCAGATAATCGGTGGAAGGCCTGATGCGGCCCCCAATCACTCGTTGGGACCAGCCGAACGTCCAGTTGCCGCCACAGTGTGCGCAGGGGAATAGTTCATCAGTCATAGCGCTTCCGCAGGTCAGTGTATTTATATTGGATTGTAATGTTCGCCGACCGGCGTCACTGCACAAAACGACAGGAAAAAGCACCAATTGCGGCAGATTACGATCGCAGGGCGTCGGCGGCCCGGTTGTATGCCTCGTGAGATAGCAGACGTATCGGGCGCAACGATTCGCAGTCGAACATCAGGCGGTAGGCATATCCAACGGGCACAGAGAGGACCTGGCCATTTGAGGACCGAATCTGTTTCCCCTTCAGCGCACAGGGGTGGGTACCGTCCCGCACCTTCGCCAGGACCATTCGAGCCTCTTTCTGAATCGATGGAAGATGCGCAACGCACGACAGGTCGATCGGATCGGCGGCGGCTAGTTCTGCCTTGGCGAGACGCTTATGCTGCCTTGCGAGCATCTCGGCTTCTTTGGCTTTGGTGATGGCGACGCACGTATGGCAGTACTTGCCTTTGCCCGAGTGTCCGCAGGGGAAGTTGCGCTTCATGGTGGTGTCGTCCTTGGGATAGCTGATACACCATTCGAGCATGAAGGCTCTCGCAGTCAAGGGAAGGTTGGAGCTGGTTTTAATGGCTCTTTCGCGTGATTGCCGTCGAGCTCGGCCGACAGGTCGAGAATGCGCGCGTCTGCATCCGCGAGCCGCCTCTCCAGCCGCTCTATGTGAGCCAGAGCGACGGCGTACTGGTCGGCGAGCATAGTGAGTGCCCAGAACGGCGTGAGCGCGGCCGAGCAATCCCGGCAGGTGACGATTCCGCCGCGAGGGTCCAGGCGGATGTTGTGATGGTCGCACTCACCGGGCCGGTGAGTGCGTTCGTCGGTGGTGACGCGCAGGCGCGCGAACGGGATGACACTGCTCATGCACGTCCGGTTGGTAAAGGTAGTGGTTTATGGGGCGGTGGGTAGCGACTGTACCGCGGAAGCGGCGTCGGGTGGAAAAAGGGTGCGGGAGATCGTCTCGTCGCGGCGGTAATGCTGCTCGATGGTGTCGAGATAACGACGGAATCCGTCCGTGTCCAGACGAGCGACGCGCCCGTTGCTCGCAGCGAACCGCACGTCGGTTGGCGCGTTGGCGTGGCGCTCGATGCTGCCAAGTGCCGCCACATCCGGTAACCACCAGCGATTCCAGCGAGTCGTGAAGTTCAACCAGCCGCGCGTGGCCGCATCCATTTCTATCCAGGACGCCTGAAAGTCGAGAATGGCGCCGAGTGAGCTGAAGAAGGCCATCCGCACGCCATTGTCGTCCGCGGCCGCGACGACGATCTGTTTGCGCCGTTCGTCGACGGGGTCCGTCGAGCTTGCCATGCAGAGTGCCGGGTAACTGACGTGCCAGTCTGCACCACGCGCAACTGCGCGTTGAAGAAAGAAAGAGTTAGATTCCACTGTGACGGTCCTGTTTTGAGCTATGTCTGCTCACCCTATCGACATTGCCGGAAAGTCAAGTCGGCGACGGCAGCGCGACCGAGGAGAGCGGCGACGGCGGTATCCATTCAACGCATGGCTCATTGCGTGAAGCGTACAGCGCCTGCTTCTGCAACTTGCGCGCACGGTAGGCATCGTTTGATTCCATGCCGTAGACCTCGATGGCGGTTGGGCGCGCCGTGTCAGTCAGGCGAAAGTCGGGCAGCATGTCGTCCGACTGGTCGCGGCGTAGTGGTTTGTCGAACCGCCGGCGTTCTCCGACGAGACGATTCGCCATCTCGACCTCGTAGCTCGAGTCGCAGGCGATGAACGAGCGGCTGCAAAGCTGCAGCGCGAGATCGATCGCCCGCAGATTGCCGTCCTTCGTGCGTTCAACGACGAGCACAGCGACGATGCGTGCTTCCGGCTTGCCGATCATCGGCCACGCATGCCGGAAAGACCGGGCCGCGTTCTCGATCAACGTCTTCGATGCGTAGAACGTTTCAAACGTCTGGCGCAGACGAATGACGAAACCGTATTTCGATGGGTCGATCGCCTTTATCTCCGCGATGATCACTCCGCGATCCGAGGTGGTGGGCGTCGTGTGAATGCGGCCGAGGAAGGCGTCGAACTCGGCCTTGATGATCGGGAGCTCACTCTCTTCGTAACGCCGCATGACGTGAACGACATCCTGAATCTGCTTCCCGTTCATCTTCCCATCGCCGAGCACAGCAAGGATCCGCGCGCTGCACGTGCCCCAGTTGCGCTGCGCTTCTGCAGACCAATGGTTAAGGCGAGCGTCCTGCCATACGCGTCGCAGAAATCCAAGAAGGGGGGCGGACCGGCGTGACTCGGCGCGCAGAGCGGCGTTCTCTGAGTTTTCGCCGCGTGCCTTCTCGACGGTGCGCACAGTTAGAGAGACGTCCAGCCGCGCATCGAGGCCCGCTGCCGTGTTCCGTATAGCTTCCTGCCCTGTGACGGAAGACGAGCCAGCGTCGGTGGTATCGGCGAAGAAAGAGCAGAGGTCCCGATTGTGATGCATCCCTTCGTCGGGCCAGCGCGCGAGATGGAAGAGTGCGCCATAGCGGCGAACGACGAGTCGTAGTGGCTTGCCGCCGCCGGCGCTCTGGCAGAGACACTCGGCATAGCCGGGTGAGCGCTTCGCCCGTTCGAGCCGTGTCGCGAAACGCGCGGGATTGTCCTGCACGTCTTCGAGGGACGTCACCAGGCCATCGAAGCGGACGTTTGTCATCGGTCAGTTCCGTAGGAAGTCTGCTATCGAAATGCCGTTGCTCGCGCGAAACGCATACGTCCCGAGTAGCTTGCTCACCTGGCGAACGCTACTGGCAAACTGGTCGAGGTGGTGTTGTGTTGGAAAGCGTGCAACGATGCGTCGCAGTATGCCGGGAGCGATGTAGTCCCGCTGTTCGATATAGCCGTCGCCAATCAGGGCGTCCATCCAGCAGTCCGGAAGTCCTAACGCGGCGGCGCTGCTGGCGCCTTGTCCACGCGTTGTATCGAGGAATTCAAAGACGATCGTGATCAAGGTTGGACCTTTGCGGTACGGAGAGCGTCGCCGAGCCTGGCCATCCGCCCGAGCGGGATGATGCGCTCGATGGTCGAGGCGTCGATGACGTGGCGCGCGCCTGTTGCATTCTGAAACTCGAGGAAGGTCACGCCGTCAACGACGTGCTTGCCGATGAAAGTGCGTTCCAGCAAAAAACCGGGGAAATAACCGTTAGACAGCGCGATCGCGCGTGTCTCAATGCAGTAGCCCGTAGCGGGCAATAGTTGTTCGATAGCCTGTTGCATTGCGCTCAGGGCCGCGCGGGCTTGTGCTTTACCCGATACGCATCGAGAAGTGAAATTGCACCGATCGCTGTAGCAAACGTGTTGAACAGGGAGAGGGCTATCAGCCACGCTGCGCGCCGGCCGTGCGCCGCGATCTCTTGAGCGCGCTCCCGCTCGGCTACCGCAAGATTGGCACGCTGCGCGCTTAGTGACTGGCTCAGCGCATCTTCAGAGCGCACTTCGTGACGTGCCAGAACGCCGGAGCGAAGCTCAGGCGGCAAATCTTTGATCGCATCCGAGACACCCGTCAGTTCCGAGACGATTGCGGTGTCGATCACGACACCGACGGCTGCGCGTTGTGGTTGCAACTGGATTCCAGCAAGGCCGATCGTGACCGTCGACGTGAGCACGGCGATGGCGAGGATGGACAGCGTGGCGCGTTGACTAAATTTCATGATGACCGATGTGTTGGTGCCGCAGGGGCAGCACTGCTCCGTATTTTCAAGCGAACACCTTTCTCATGGGCGCACAAAGGGAGCGGAAAAACTGGAGCATTCCCCTTTTCAGTGGCGATAGTTCGAAAGTGTTATGTAAGTGCGTTTGCGGAAAGAGATAGCAAAGCCGCCACCATTCTCGGGATTGGCCCGTAACGCGTTAATGGACGGCGGACCTGTCACCGCAGGGCGGTCGCTCCGCAGCGTCCGAGGAATCTGCTGCATTCGAGCCCCGAGTCGCAGTTATCCACAAGTTTGTCCCCCGAAAGTGGGGATAACTCTGGGCGGACCGCGGAAAGAGGCGAGGCGAAATTGCCGTCATTCGACCGTGCCGACGGCTTCGCGAGTCGTATTGTTTACTCATCACCCGCGCATACGCGCATCGACTGACTGCGCATCAGCGCAAATTCACCTGACGGCCGCTCTCAGGCCGCTCATTCAACCCAGACGGGAACCATCCCGCTCTGGCGTGGTGTGTCCCGTCAATTTCATCGAGGGAAACACCATGTACACAGCACTTGTTCAGCAGTTCAAGGACGCACAAACGAAGGCGGCCGCTGCCTATCTTGAAGTAAGGGCAGCAGAAACCGCGCTTTTCCCGGGCGACGGTCAGTATTGCTACCGCGCTGCAGAGTCCCGATCCGAATACAAGACGGAGCGTGAACTTAGCGACTTCTGCAACCGGCTCTCACATGTGCTCGTTAGAGAAGCAGTCCGACGCTTTTCGCCGCCCGGAGGACGGCTGGAGATCGACGACAGCAAGGAACTCCAGAAGGCTTCCGTCGATATTAGCGGGGCACTCGAAGCGGGGAAGTGTCCTGACTTCGATGCTTTCTGGGCTCATCTCGAACGCACGTACAGCGGCGACTCTGGAAAGCGTATCGCTTTGATCCAGGCCGCGAAGCTGATCATTGACGGGTTCAACATTCGTCCGAACTCCGAGATCAAGCGGACGTCGAGCGCAATCGTGCTTGAGGGGCGCATCTGGAGCGAGCCGTGCCATCGGTCAAGCGCCCGGAAGCCGACCTATCACTCACAGCAGACAGTCGCCAGCATCACGCGCGGGCTCGGTGCCTTCGCAGGGCATGCTGGCTTCGACGCGCTTGCCTCGGTGCTCAGCCATGGTGGCCTGCTCGACTACCACTTCGAGACGCGCGAAAAGGTGTCTTTCCAAGGCCTGGACATCGTGATGTACAACGAGAAGTGGCAATTTAAGTTCTCGCACGAGGTGGGCGACGCGCTGTCGCTGTTCATCAGCGAGTTTGGCGCTGAGTACCTGGCCTCCCGTGACCGTTACTGATCGGGGGCGACATGTCTCGTCAACGCATCTATCTGTTCTCACGCTATGTCGCCCGGACTTACGGCGTGCCTTCCGAACATCTCATCACCATCGTGCGCGCGCGTGACTGCTACTCACCGATGTTTCGCGCCGCGGCGTTGCGTCACCTCGTGCTGCAGGCTCCATTGCACGTGACGGGCGGCCAGCCGTTCGCCGCGCGCCGGCGAGCTGTTCGCAGGTTCTATCAGTTGTAGTTTTCGTCCCGCCGCGCAGTACGTCGGCGTTCTTTCTTCGGCCCGCTTTTACGCGGGCCTTTTCTATTTATGGATGCAATCATGCAGAGAGATCTGTTTTCCTTCGAGCCCGACTGGTACGAGCCGTTGCGCTCGCTCATCAGTCTTGGCTCACAGGCTGCACCGGTCGCTCACCAGGGCGAACTGGCCGCGGCGCGACGGCAGCACCTCGGGCAGTTTTTCACGCCGGACGCGATCGCCGCCTTCATGTGGAGTTTCATCGGCGGCTGGCGTCTCAACCGTCGCATCCGTCTGCTCGATAACTCGGTCGGCTCTGGTCGGCTTTTTCAGTACGCTGAGCCGGAGCGATATGCGGTGTATGGCGTCGACGTCCATGCGGAAGTAATCACCCAATGTCAGAAGGTGTTTGAGGACGCAGGGTTCGACTGCGAATTCAGGCACGCGGGCATGGAGGACATCCAGCCCACGAACTTCGACATCGCGATCATCAATCCGCCGTTTTCAGTGCATCTGGAGTCACCGCATCTGAAGCCTTTTCCCTGCACCACGTGGGGCAGATACGGGGCCAACACCAGCGCACTGAGTCATGAGTATTCGGTGCATCAGGCGCTGGACGCGGCGAACATCGTTGTTGCCTTGCTTCCGATCACGACGGCCGAAGCCGTCATGACCGGCGGGTTGGGTGACTCGGCGCGACGCCGCGCAGCGGGTCTGTTCGAGTTGCCGCCCGATGCATTCAGGTCGGAAGGAGCAAACGTACGGACCGCTGTTGTGGTGTTCGACCGCTACCGCTCAAGGCCTTCGGACTTTGTCCGAACAAAAGTCGAAAACCTCGCGCTGCCGGGGCCCGACCTCGGTTTGCATTACGAGGATCGAAGCTTTGGCGAACCGCGCTTGCGCTTCCAGAAGCTCGATGACAGCGTGCCGGCCATCACTCGGCCTGTGACGGGCGACAAGTCTGTCGTCATCTCGCATGACGGCCGACGCATCCGTCTCGGCTTCGCGTGTGGGTTCAACGAGGCGATGGTGCTCAACCGTGTCTTCGTTGATCGCATCTATTCGCGCGACGGCCACCGGTTGCCGCGAGGCTTCCGCTATGCCGGCCAGGGTCTGCTCGATCTGGAAACGTATCTGATGCAGGATGACCCGCGCGCGGCGCTGGACAAGCTACTCGATCGTATCCGTAGCGTTGGTGGCGAGCCACGGTTCGCGCCGGGTTTTCTCGAGCATCTTGAGCGTCGTGCCAGACGGAGTCAGCGCCAGGCGACGCCGCTCAGGCATGTTGCGTGGACCACAGGCGCGGGATCTTCGGACGTTGTCACCGGCAAGGCTCGCGAGACTCACAAGGTCGATGCGACGCGTTGGGCCAGTCCGCTTGTCATGGCGGGCGAGGACCTCTGCTTCACACGCGAGGACGATGGCCGATATAGCTACGCCGTCAAAGGTGTTACCTACCATTTGTCGGTCGACGAGTTGAACGCGCGGTTCGCGGTCGAAAACGTCGCCGAGGGTTGGGAGGTGGTGCACGAAGGCCTCGCTGTGAAGTTTCCGCAGCAGGCCGCGGCGCTTAAGGCCAGGGTCCAGTCGTTGGGTATCGATCAATGGCTTGACTGGGAGTTTCAGACTGAGGATCTGGTCGAAACGCTGATGAAGCCGTCAGGCTGTGTGATTGCGTGGGAGCAGGGCTGCGGCAAGTCGCGCCTCGCGATCGCGCTCATTCTCGCTTCGCAGGTCAGGCATGGACTCATTGTTGTGGAGTCCCGCCTGATCGACGAGATGATGAATGAGATTGCACAGCTGCCGGTCGACGCCGATGACGTAAAAGTCATCGGTTGCGCGGCTGACCTGAGCGACCTGCGGCGGATCAACCTGATCTCGTATGAGCGGCTTCGTATGCCCGTCGACAAGGACGCGTCGAAGCGCGTGACATATGCGCATCGTCTGCGTCGACGCATCGGTCTGCTGGTTGCCGATGAAGGCGAGCGGCTTGCCAATCCGACAAGCGATCAGAGCCGCGCGCTGTGGCAACTGTCTGCTCGGCGTCGTTATGTGCTCACCGGTTCCCCAATCCCCAACTATCCGCGTGACGCTTTCGGGCTGATCGCGTTTTCAGGGGGTGACGGGACTGCGGCCCAGCCTTACGGGTATCGCCTCGGCTATCTGGAGCAGAACTGGATTAACACCGTCGAGTATGCGATGCGCGGCGTTGACCGGTTCCGGGATGACTTTGTTGTGCTCGAATGGGTCACGTGGCAGTTCGCGGAAAGCCTGCAGGAAGGGGCGAAACGTGAAGTGCCCAAGATCGGCAATCTGCATGGTTACCGGGCGATGCTGGCGCCGCATATCAAACGGCGGCTGGTAGCTGAACCGGAAGTCGCGAAGTACATCAGGATCGATCCGCCTGAATTCGAGGTGGAGACCGTGGGCTGGGACAGTGGGCATCTTGCCGCTTACCTGCGCGCGGCCGACGAATTCGCTGACTGGTATCGCTCATCGCGCGACGACAGAAAAGCATGCAATCTCGTCACGATCCTCGCACGTATTCGTGCAGTGCATTTCGCCGCCAACTTTCCGCAGTACGGGATGGAAGGTGTCGAGCGCATCGGTGGCCTGACGAGCAAGCAGCGTGCAGTTATTTCTCGCACGCGCGAGATCGCCGCGGAAGGCAAGCAGGCGATCGTGTTCGCGGAAAACCCGGGCGTGCTGGATCTGCTCGCACGCGAGCTGGCGTCGCACGGTGTGCAGTCGGTGCCGTTCCACGGCGAGATTCCGATCAAGCGCCGCGTGTCAGACAAGGACAAGCGGTTTCTGACGGGACTGGCCACGGGGCTTCTGGCAACGAAGGCATCGGGGCGCGCGGGCTACAACCTGCCGAACGCCGACTACATCCTCTTTTACGACCGGTCGTGGACGTGGCGCATCGAGTATCAGGCGATGCGGCGCGCGCTGCGCTGGAACCGGAAGGGAAAGTTGAAGGTGGTGTATTTCCATCTGCCGGGCAGCATCGACGAGTATCAGGACCAGATGGTCGCGCACAAACGCGACGCGACGCAGGCGGGACTGGACTGGGCGACGCCCGAGCTCGAAGACGAAACGTTCCTGCACATGGATTCTCTGCTGGACCGTTTCGTACATGACCTTGCATTGATTGCCGATCGTGAGAGCGGCGACATGCGCAAACTGTTGAAGGAGGCGGCATGAAAGCAAAGGTGTCCGTGCTGGTTGGTGAAGGTGTCGTGACCGTGAAGCGCGAGGGTTCAAACCGCGCGCTTCAGGCCAACATCCTTGGCACGGTCGAAGCAGACGGTGTCGAGGTGCTATGTCTTGACCGGCTTGTGCATGCGAGCCACGAGCAGCAGTTCGGCGAGTGGACGTTGTCGGGCGCGGTGACGACGCTGCTGTCGCGTCCGCTGGCTGTCCCAGAGGCAGTTTTGCCTCAATAGGTGGTGTCAGCGCCGTCATGGCGCTGAGCCCGCTCTTTATCCAAACCCGGCTTCGTGCCGGGTTTTCTTGTTTACGCGAAAGGCACGGCGTTTACGCGAGCTTTGCACGTCGTTAGCGCAGCGCGCGGCGGTATCTTTGCATTATCACCCGCGTCCCTGACGCATCGACTCGCCGGCTTAGGCCGGTCTATTGTTGTTCAACCCTTCGGGAACTCACTCCCGTCGGGGCTGGGTTCCCTCCCCGGAGACCCGCAATGCAACAGCAACCTACTCTTGCCCTCAAACAGATCACCATCGCTGCCAATCCCCGCACGTACTTCGACGCGGCGGAAATGGAAGAGCTGACGGCTTCGGTCCGCGAAAAGGGCGTCATCCAGCCTGTCATCGTTCGCACGCTCGCCGATGGCGGATTCGCTCTCGTCGCTGGTGGTCGCAGATACAGAGCGGCCATGACGGCGCATGGCGAGGATTACCAGATACCCGTCGTCGTCAAGGAGATCGATGAAGTCGAAGCCAAACAGCTTGCGATCATCGAAAACATCCAGCGCGCGGATATGTCGCCTGCTGAGGAAGCCATAGCCGCAGCCGAGCAGGTTGGCCTGTGCAAGGGCGATCGCGACGAAGTCGCGCGCATCTTCGGATGGTCGCGCGCCACGCTCGACAAGCGCCTCGCACTGATGAACTGCAGCGCTTCCGTTCTCGAAGCGCTCAACACCCGCCAGATCCTTCTGGGTCACGCGGAGCTGCTGGCCGCGCTTCCAAAGGAGACGCAGGACAAGCTGCTGCCCGTCATCATCAAGGAAGGCAAGCCGGTCCCCGAATTGAAGAAGACGATCGAACAGGTTGCCTGTTCGTTGTCCGCCGCAATCTTCGAGAAGACCGACTGCGCGAACTGTCCTCACAACTCGTCCACGCAGGGCGAGATGTTTGGCGAATCCATCGCCACGGGCAACTGTACGAACCGTACCTGTTTCAACGAGAAAACGGAGAAACAGCTTGAGGCGGTCGCCGCTAATCTTCGCGATGATTTCCCCGTCGTGCGCATCGTGCGCGCGGGCGACAACCACACCCGGATACAGCTTGCTGTGGAGGGAGCAAAGGGAGTCGGCGAAGAGCAGGCGAGAGCCTGCCACGCGTGCCAGAACTACGGCGCTGCGGTGAGCGGCCTGCCTGACTCGATCGGGAAGGTCTACAAGGGCCAGTGCTTCGATACCGTCTGCAACATGAAGATGGTTGCGAAGCGCCTGCAGGCTGAAAAAGCTGCTGCCGAGCCGAAGCCTGAAGCGAAGGGCAGCGGAACTGGTTCAGCGAAGCCTGCCGCGAAGGCCTCCGGCACCGCCCAGTCGACGACGAGCAATCCGCCGGCGACAGTCGTTGCCGAATCGGACCGCATCAAGACGTATCGCGTGGCGCTGTGGCGTAAAGCCCTGCGTCGTGAGGTTGGCCAGAATGCTGGGCTGGCCCAGCGATACCTTGTCTCGATCGCTCTCGCCGGACAGGCCCGCTGCGTCGACGACTCGACGTTGAAGGGCATCTGGGAAAAGCTGACCGATGAAAAGATCGCGGTGTCGGACGTGGCGAAGGCTGCGACCTCTGTGGCCGCCGCTGATGAGGCGAAGCTTGCGCTTGCAGTCACCGGCGTCACGGTTGCGGCGATCCAGGGTCTGGACGTTCACCATCTGACCAGTCTGTGCCGTCATCATCGACTCGACCTTAACCAGCACTGGAAGCTCTGCAAGGAGTTTCTGGAGTTGATCACGAAGTCGGAAATGATGGTGGTGGCCGACGAGCTTGGCATCCGTGCCGCGCTCGGGGACGAGTTCAAGAAGGTGTTCAGCAAATCGAAGGCGGAAGTCATCGATGCGCTGCTCAACGTCAAGGGCTTCGACTACACCGGCAAGATTCCGAAGGTTCTCAAGTTTTAACGCGCCTCTGGCGCATCGACCGAGCGGACAGACAGTGCCCGCTTCATTTCTCTTATGGACTGCCCACGGGCGGTCCTTTTTTATCTGTGGAGTCTTTATGTTCGTTGAACTTGAACCGCTGTTGAAGTCGTGTGGTGGCCTGAAGCTGGCGCTGAAGATGAAGGGTGATGCGATGGTCGTGGTTGTTTTGCCGGAAGGCGAGGCGAAAGACACGGCGTTGCGTCAGCCGCTCGTCATGACCGCGACGGCGGCGGAACTGGATGCCGGCTTTGCCGAGCATCTGGCGACGTACACCGGCGCTCATGCGTCGCTGGCCGAACAGGTGGCTGCGACGACGGCGATCCTCGATGAGGCCCAGAAAGCGCAGGTCACGAAAGCGACCAAAGCTCTTTCGGGCAACGCTGGCAGAAGTACACCAGCCTCTGCCAAAGCCACCCCAGATGGGGACGTTGATGATGACGACAGTGAATCGACGGAGTCGGATGCACCGGTCGCCGGGAACGAAGGCAAAGCGGACGCTCCGGCGGCTGATGAGCCTGTTTCGAGCGGCACCGACCTCGCTTCGCTTTTTTAAGGAGGCACGGTCATGTCCATTTCGATCACCGCTCTCGTTCGCCAGTTCTCTTACAACGGCGTTGCATTTGCCGATCCCGGCCCGGCGTTCTCGCCCGAAGACGTTCGCGATCTCTACTCGGCGCAGTACCCCGAGTTGACAACCGCGTCCGTCGATGGCCCTGAGATCTCGGGAGATGTCGCGACCTACAAGTTTGTCCGCGCGGCGGGCGCCAAGGGTTCGTATGCGTAAGCAGACGCTTCTCAAGGCGCTTGCCGACCCGGCCAACGGGTTCAATCAGGAACCGCCGGAGACGGCGGTTTTTTTATATGACGACGAGGTTCGCCAATGCTGTTCGATCCTTCATTCACTGATAGAGCGGTCGATGCAGGCGTCGGTGCGTCCTGGCAACCGCCAGTCGCTGCCGTTGCCCAGCATCGACCTGCCGATTGTGTTCTGACGCTGCCAGATGTTTCTGAGGAAGTGCCCGCGCGTGCGTCGGTCAAATGGCGCAACGATGCATCGCTTGATGCGATCGTGCTCGAGCAGTTCCGGCATGGTCCGCTTCTCGCGGCCGACGTGGATGCGCCGGTCAGTCCGGTCGACGCATTCCGGCAGGCATTCTTTGCATGGGTGCGCCGGCAATTGCCTGCGCCGCTTCGCTTTCTGTCGTTTCGACTTGAGCTTTGCGACACGAATGCGGTGATGGATGCCATCCACCATCAGTACGACAACGATGATTTCAAGCCCCGCACGCCGTTGCATCTGGGCGTGAAGTGCATGGACGAGTGGGTGCACGAGGTGGGAGGCTTTGCAGAACCGCTGCGCCGTGCCCATCCGCTTTTGCTGCACACGATTTTCAATATCGTTGATCGCGTCTCCGGTAAGACAGTCCTGATCCGTACCCCCGGCTGGTTCCTGTGCGAAGCGTCCTGCTTGCACTGGGAGGGGGACGAGAGCGCGACTGACGAAGGCGTGCGCGAGTGGCTGAAGGAGTTCTATGGCGAAGATGGGGATGTAATTGATCGTTATCTTCCGTCCGAGCTGCGGCCGCTGCTTTGTCCCGACGAAATCCGCGTTCCGGACAAGATCAAGGGGCGACGCGTTCGCTCCTCGGTCCTTTCAGATAACGAACTGCGGCTGTTGCGGACGGCTTCACCGGGCATGGTCGCGAGGGTCTGTGACCAACTGCTCGTCTTGAAGCAGCTGTTACGCAAGGCTGGCAAGTCCGACTGCCTGGCTGACGGCTATGACGCGCAGCCCATCTATTCGGGTTGCACGTTCGTACTCGCTCACAACGAGCGGACCGGCGAACTGCTAGACGACCACATGAACAACGCGTTCTCGGCGGGTGAATCGTCCGAGTACAGCCGTTTCATTTCCTTTTCCGACACACGACGGGGCATCCGCGAGCAGTACGCGCAATGGAGCCTCGGTCTTCGCATGCTCCATCACCTCGATCGCCTGATGGCGCTGGTGGTGGACCCTAACTAGGAGTTTCTCCCATGAATGATGTTTCAATTGGCCAGACGGGTCACGACGTGACGCTGTCATCGGCCCTCTTGCTCTATACGGGTCCAAATGGCTCGCACTATGCGACGGCGCACCCTGTCTCTGCGGAGCGCAAGACGGGACGTCCGATCATCGGTGCAGGCCGGCCGCTGGATCGCAAGGCGCTCATCGATGCGCTAGTGCAGTTGGATCGCAATGCCGCACCCAAAGCTGATTTCCTCCTGGCCACAGTGCTTGGCGTGACGTCGGCTGCGGTGACGTGGTGGTGTCCGCCGGCTCTGCGACGCGTGTTTTTCAAGTGCGAAGAGTTTGGCGAGCGCAGCGCGGTTGTGCCTCATCCGGGTCTGGTGTTTCAGGCCAGCACGAGCGGTTTTCGGGTCTTCGCGCTGAAAGGCGACGGCAGACCCGAACCGTCGACGCCGCTCTTTGAGCCTCCGTATTTCAACACGTGGGACCGGGGCAAGATCTGCATCGGCTCGGCCAATGTTCCGCGACGCATTGAGGTGTCGGCGATCGCCGGATGGGAGGAAGCTTTCTTCGCCTCCGCGTTCACGCACCCGAATCACGGCGGCAAGCGGGTCGAGTACAAGAACGGCTTCTACGCGTTCTGGAAAGACATGCTGGATGGGAGCTTCAAGGCCTTTCCGCTCGATGTGCTGGTGTCAATGAAGGGCGCCACAGCGGGCAAGCTCGTCGCCGGAAAGATTGGAGGTCAGGAATGAATCCAGTCGATCAGGTGTTGCAGGCCTCGTTCCCGTCCGTCATGGTGCCGACGCGTGAGCCGGTTATCCCGATGTCCGCACCGGGCGAGAGGCTGCTGATTGCGTCCAATGGCGTGTTTCTCGAAATCGACCGTCCGTGGATACGGCTGGTGCGGCGTCTGGGCTCGTTCGGCTGGCGCACGCCGGTGCCGTATGGCGATGCGGCCGACGCCACCGAAGTGCGCTGTGGGGCAGTGCCGGCCGATCTCGTGGCCGGTTTTGCACGTATGGCTCGCGCAGCGTTGCCCAACGAGGTCGGGGCGTGGATCACCTGGAATGCGTCAACAGGCGCGTTCCGGCTGGTGCCGCTTCCTTCGTTGTCGCACAGTCCGGCGCACCTTCATTATGAGCGTCCGCAACTGGGCGATGGCGAATGGCTGGTGGTTGACTGTCATTCGCATGGTCGCGGCAGGGCGTACTTCTCATCGACCGATGATCGCGACGATCAGCACGATGTGAAGCTGGCGCTGGTGCTGGGTCACTGCCATCAGGTGCCGTCCGTTGCGCTGCGGTTGTGCGCGAAGGGCCGCTTCGAGGTTCAGAGGGCCGTACCGGAGCGCTGGAAGGCTGTGCTGGCTACGTTGGCTGCGGAGGTCGTATGACGTATCTACATACGACACCGCCGCATATGTTGAGCGGGCCGTGGAAGCTGGTGGTCGTGGGCGCTGGCGGTACCGGCAGCGCCTTGCTTCCCTCCCTCGCCCGGCTGCATCACGCGATGATCGAACTCGGACACCCGGGCGGGATTCAATGCGTGGTCTACGACGACGACACGGTCAGCGAGTTCAACGTTGGC
This sequence comes from Paraburkholderia sp. PGU19, assembly GCF_013426915.1. Lineage (GTDB taxonomy): Bacteria > Pseudomonadota > Gammaproteobacteria > Burkholderiales > Burkholderiaceae > Paraburkholderia. Next base: position 732,159 of record NZ_AP023183.1, on the reverse strand, counting down.
AGACAGGGCTTCTATCCCAACGACGTAGGCCAGTACAAGGCGACGTTGCTGGTAAATCGCCTGAACCTGCTGATGGGAACGAACTGGCTAGCCGAGCCGCGCCGCGTAGATTCGAAGCTGAATCTTTATGCGGACATGGTTATCGGCTGTGTCGATTCGCGGCGAGCGCGTCATGCGATCGCGCAGGCGGCGAAGCGCGGCAACGTTCGTTATTACCTCGACTGCGGCAACGAGACGGATCGTGGCCAGGTGATTCTCGGCGAGTTCGGCAAGGCGCGGCATGACAGGTTGCCCCATGTGGGCGACCTGTTCCCCGACCTTCTGAATCCGAAGAATGACAAGGGCGACGACACACCGTCCTGTTCGATGGCGGACGCGCTGCGCAAGCAGTCGCTCGTCATCAATCAGGCAATCTCGGTGCAGGCGTTCAACCTGCTGTGGTCGCTGTTTCGAAACGGTGGCCTCAACTTCTCGGCCGTATTCGTGAACCTCGCAACGGGGCGAACGAATCCGGTTCCGATTGACCCGGCGGCATGGGCGCGCTTCGGCTACGACGCGCCAAAGCCACCTGTGAAAAAGACCAGAAAGCCTGCGAAGGCCAAGCTCTCCGTCTGAGTCGTACCCGTTCAGGGCGCGACGCTATACCTCTCTGATGTCCCCGCTTCGGCGGGGCATCGAATTCCCTATCTCAAACTGCAGGAGTCTCAATGACCCCACAAAAACCGTCGACCCCGGTCGGCAAGATGTTCATTCGTTGCGCCCAGTCCGCGGTGGCTGGCGCTGCTGTTTCGTATGCGGCCAACCACTACGCGGTCGTGCCGGTGCTTCAGTCGCTCGCGCGAGCCGTCCTTCATCACGAAGAACTCGTCAGCCCTGAAGTCGGGAAGCGGCTGCTCATGGTGCTTGCCGTCGCGGCGTTTCTGTTCGCGGCGTCGATTGCGACTGAGCGACGCCGCAATGCATTTCTCGATGCCGTGGCTTCGCGTGGCCGTCGCCTTGCAGACTGGCTGTTGGCCGGTGTTGCGGTGAAGGTCTGTTTCGTTTGCGGCGCGCTGGCGGGTTTCGGCGGTCGAGGCTGGCTCGCTGGCTTGCTGACGCTGGTGATGTACGGCGTCGTTCTGCTGTGCGTCAGGCATCTGGTCACGTCTGCCCTGATGCCTCGGACTTCCCGGCCGTAAGAGACGATTTGCATGCCGCCCTTCGGGGCGGTTGTTTCTTTTTCCCTCAGCGGGTTCGCAGCCCGTTGGGGGCTGCTCCGCATCTACATATCGGAGCTTCAAATGGGTGCAACTGTACTGACTGGCAAGAAGGCCGGAGCGTTTCAGACGGCGGATGGTGAATGGATGTTCGCGTTGTTCGAGCGGACGTACGAGAAGAACTGCTATCCGCACATTGACCAATGGTCTGCGATTGCCTTCGGGCGATATGCCGAAGTGATGAGAAGGGTGTTCCGCCACGCCTCGTCGTGTGAAGGTGGCATGCTGCAAAGCCGCGCTGGCTACATCAAGCCAGAAAACTACCTGGCGACCTGGAGGTCGTTGCTCGCGAAGCCTTTCCTGCTTCCGGACCAGAAAATCCGGCTTGACGTTTCCACGTCCTTCCGGGCGGCGATCCCTGAAGCGGCGCTCGATGATGTTCGCAGCAGCCTGAGCGCTGCGGGACTGGCTGGCCGCGTGGAGGAAGTGGCAGGCGGGCAAGCGGAAGTGTCATTGCACGGCGATGCGGCGTTGCTCGCGGCCATATACGGCGAGAGCGGCGCGCTCAGCGCATGGCGGATTCTGCGGGAGCATGACTGTTCAAGTGTGCCCTTCGCCGCTGACCTCGAGCTGCCGTCTCGCGATCCGTCGGCGCTGGAGCGGATGCCATCGGTACGCTGCTATAAAATCGATGAGGAGAACCGGCTGGTGTCGTTCGACGGGCAACCGTGGGAAAACGCGGGCTGGCAGTATTCGGCGATCGGTAGCTTCGTCACGGATGTTGCCTATCCGATTGAAATGGAAACGCCCGGTTTCGCGAAAGCTGCGATCCCGGTGTACCGTGATCTGATGAGAAACGCTGGCCGGTTGCCAGTGGAGACAGTCATTGAAATCACGCGTATGCCGGAGGGTCTTGAGGACTATTGCGGGCGCGCTGCCGACGAACTGGCGGGTTATCTCGGCCTGGCTGACGGCGAGGGACGTGCGCCCGAGCGGTTCAGCTTCCGGTTTGGCGATGTGCCTGCCGAGCCGCGCGGGTCTGCCATGTACAAGCTGTGCAACCTGCGCAGCCAGCAGGTGACGTGGACGTTGCCCCAAGACACGGCTGCGACGCAGCAGGTCGACAAGGCACCCTCCACAAACCTTGCCCAGATGATTCTCGAACTGGATTGATTTTTTGACGACAAGCGCCGCTCCCGAGAAAGGGGCGGCGCTTTTTTTTCACCGGTAGCGGCGACGGAGACGCGCGTAGATGGCGGTCGCAAGCAGACCAACGAAAAGCGCTTCGACACCCCATTTCAACCAGTCGCTGTTGATGAGCGGATCGCCCATCGGCCGGAAGAAGTCGTCGGTGTCGCGACCCCCGCTAGCGATGCTGCCGAGCACCGGCCAGATCGACGGCCAAGCGACGACGAAGAAGCCCGCGATGAGGGGTAGGGCGAAGTCGTCCAGAAACCGCCACGCCGCGAAAAGAATCACCGCCGAGAACAGGATCGGTACCGCTGCGGTGCACACCGATGAGAAGCTGGCTCCGAGAGAACGCGAGATCCAGAACAGACCGCCAAGGATGGCGAGAACAATCAGGACGATGATCGAAGATGTAGCGTCGTTGCGCATGGGAGGATGCCTTTAAAGTTGGATGTGATGGAAAAAAGGGAAGGCGGACAAATTCATCTTCGCAGCTACAGCGCAAAGTCAAGGCACCGTCGTTGACGACCCTCGTTAGACACGAATCGAGCCCTAATGAGGCGTCTTTTCGAGGGATTGGCGCTCTGGGCCGTCGTTAGAATGGAATCTCTCTCAAGTTCGTAGTGACCACCCTCGGAAAAACGAACTCTTCTGCCAGCCTGCGGGCTGGCATTTTTTTTGTCCGTTGTTATCGCTGTCGGTGAGAGAGGGGATGAAAACCGAAGCATTGTGGGTATGACAGGGGCCAGGCGCGGATAAACTGCTTTCATTCCCTGCGCTACTGCGCATCGACCTCCAGACGATCCTCCAGAGGACCGTCCATTTTTTCTCTCCAGCCATTCACTCGTTGAATGGATCACTGAAAAGGCTGACGTTCGCGTCGGCCTTTTCCTTTTACCGATGGAATTTTCCATCGTTCGTAGCAAGCCGTAGCTTCAGGCCGGATCTGTCCGTCCTCATTCATGTACCCATCTGGGAGCCCCCTCCCAATGGGAACGGCTCCCTTCTAAAGGAGCCGCACCATGCTGCAGAAAGCTATCGTTTCCGAAGAGTTGGCCCGTCGTTTGGCACTCTCCGCAAATCCGTCGAGGATTTCTGAGAAGTGGGGATTTCGCGAAAAGCAGCGTGTTTTCGCGCAAGCTGTCGCAACGCTCCCGATCAGACAGTTCCACGCCACCATTCTGTATCTGTGGAGCGATGGAACGGCCACCGTGAAATTCGACTTCGATATTCCGTTCGACGCCGAGCGCGAGCTCGTCAAGAGCGGTCGAGTCGATCTGCATTACCTCACGCGTCTGCCGTCGTAATCCATGCCTACATGCTTCAGGTGTCTCTCACCTGAAGCTCATTCAATCCCGTAGGGAGCCATCCAAACGGAACTGGCTCCCGCTCCGCTGGAGTCATTTCAATGTCTAACCGCTTCAACGTCCCCGCCGTTTTCATGGCTGCGCTTGCTGCAATCGGTTGTGCGCTGGTCATCTTCGGCTGCCTGCTTGAACAGCAGTTTCAGCTCGATCTGCTGAATACCGCTGGTATCGCCGGCCTCGATGCGTATCTCGCACAGGTCGCTTCGCACCAGCTGTCGTTTGCATCGTTCATGGTCGAGTCCGTCACCGGACACGGCTATGCGCGAGGTGCGTTCGTGCAAGGCGTCGGCTTCTGGTTCGTCTTCGTGCTCACACCGGCCGCGGCGGCGTTTATCGCCGCTGCGCGTGTGTTGGGTGCGTCGAACCGGTTGGGCGGCCGTCTTCGTATCGCCGCTGCTCGCTGAACAACATTTCTTTCCCGTCAGGGCAACGCCCTGACGGGCGGTTGCTCATCAACTCGTTGAGGCAATCATCCATGTTCAAGCTCATCATCAGCGTCGTTCTTCTCTCACTCCTGACCGGGTGCGCCAGTGCGGATTTCGGATCGCCGAACACGTATCAGCGTTACGACGTGCAGCATCTCGGCCAGATGGAAGAGGCGACGATCCTGCGCGTGCGTCAGATCACGATCGAGTCCAGTTCCGACTCCTCGGGGCTGACGTCGATCGTCAGTGCGGCAGCAAGCGCATTTCTCGGATCCCAGGTCATCGGGAACGGGAAAGGTCGGTATGTCTCGGGCGCGCTGTCTGGGGCTGCTGCGGGCTTCATCTCGCAACACGTGAGCGCGGCGATGTCGCGTCATAGCGGCATCGAGGTTTTCCTGCGTCGCGCCAACGGTCAGACCGTTGTCGTCTCGCAGGTCGATGACCAGCGCTTCGTTCCTGGCGAGCACGTCTATCTCGTTTCCAGTTGGGCCGGCTACCGGATCACCCACTAGTCCATCCGCGTGCCGTCATGGCGCGCGTTTTTTCCCTTGCGGGACACCCCCGCAAGGGGATGTCTCGCCTCGTCTTTGAGGCCTCCATCATGAAGTTTCCAAAACTGTTCTATGCGGATCGCCGGTCCGCAGGCGCTGGCGCCTCTGCTGCCCTCCAGCAGCAGGCCACGCGCGTCTTGCGCCGTGTCGCGCATGACCTTCGTCTTCGCTCACACGAGATCGTCGTCCAACCCTCGCGCCGCAATCTGCCGACGCGCGTGTCACTGCGCACCGAGTCGCTTTTCGTCGACGTGCTGCATGAGCCGTGTCAGAAGCAGGTAGCGCTGAGCTTCCGCACACGTCGCGGCAGATCGGATCAGACTGGCGGTGGTGAGAACTACGTGCCGCTTGAGCAGATCGAGTCGACACGCGGTTATCAGTCCTTTCTCGACGGGCTCAGGCTGGCTGGTGGCATCGACACCTCATCGGGAGACCGCCGATGAAACTGGCGAAGGTCAAAGTCGAGTACACCGGCGGTACCACGATCACGGAACGGGTGACGCTCGATCCGGCGACGGGGCAGGTCACACTGCCGCCGCGTCTGCATGTGCTTCTGAAGGCGATGGATGAAACCGAGTGTTCGCCAGCTTTCGGGCTCGAATACGGAGGCATGGTTTTGCCGGTTGCTGTGTCTGACGGCACTTACAAGGTGTCGATTCCGGCCGAGCCCGAATCGGGCATCGGACATATTCTTAACGCCATCGTTTATCCGTCGAAAGACCAGCGCCAGCAGAACGGGCGATACCTGCATACGCTCTCGGCGGCCTCCATCGGCGGCGCCGTTGGCTATGCACACGCCGCGCCGACGCTGGATTTTCAGACTCTGGTCGGCGCAGTGGGTCTTGCCGGACTTGGGGTACTATTGTGGTACGTTGGTTTCAGGGCAATGAAAGGAGAATGAAATGGGTGCGACTATCTTCACGTTGGTGCTGGGCGTGTCCATTGCAGCCTTCTTCCTGTGGACAAACCATAACGGCGAAAAGCGCGATCGCGAACGCGATTGGGGCAAGTGATTAACGACGTGGCCTAGCCGCGTCGCAGAAGTAGAGCCGCACCCTTGGGGGTTGCGGCTTTTTTTTCGTCTATACGCCATCTGACGCGTCCTTCGGGGCGCGTTTTTCTTTGGAAACCAGAATGCAACAAGTTGCCCTGAATCTGGCCACGGCCAACGCTGTCCCCGCTGTTACCGGCGCTGTGAGCACCATACCCCCTCGCGAACGACTCGACACGACTGGAAAGACGGTCGGCGATGTCTACAAGGCATTGTGCAAGGCGTTGTATGGTACCGAGCTTGAACCCGAGTGGCTCTCGCCGGCGAACACGCTGGATGATGCCGACGAAGAAACGAGCGGCGCGCGTCTGGCAAGACTGTGGCCTGACGATAGCGTATGGAACCGGCTTGCCATCTCCGTCGATATCGGACGGTCGGAAGGCTGGATCGTCAACATCGACTGGATCTATCGAACCGAGACGGCGCAGTCCCACCGGCGGGGTTTCGGGGTGATGCCGATGCTGCGAGCAAAGGTCTTCACGTCGAACCACGCATGGGACCTCGCGCGCTTTTTGGCTCACGCGCTCGACGTCGCCTAACTCTTTTTCTCGCGCCTCCAGGCGCTTATCCCTTTGCGGGCACTCGGCCCGAAAGGGAACGATTGCCCGCTTCTTTTTCCGGAGCAATCGACATGTATCAACTTTCCTTCGCTGGGCAGACTCTCTTCCTCGGTACGCTGCTCGAAGTGCTGGCAGCTTTCAGGACCGATTCCCGCCTGTCCTCCGTTGAATCCTCAGACATCGTGCTGCTGCACGGCGGTCAGCCTGTCGCCGTCACCCGCTACAACGGCACCCTTACTGTGCGTCGTCCCGGCACGGCACGCGATGTGTTCCTGTCCATGGTCGATGAGATCGATGGCGCTTATTTCCGGCCGAACGGGGTGATGCAGGCGGCGTGGCAGATCCGTCGATCGCACTGGAAGCTGCTCTACGACGCGTTCGACCTCACGTCGAGTGCGCGCCTCATCTTCTCGTCGGATCAGATCGATGCAGCATCGGACGGGCGCGGTAGTCTCGGCCTGCATGACCTGCTCCAGGCAGAATGCGAGCGCCGGTTCGGTTTTCGTTACGCCGGTCCGGAATATGGCCGCACGCGCGACCGCAACGGACGGCACGAAGTGCACGTTGCATACGCGCTCGCTGAGGGCTTTCCCGTCCCCGAAACGGTGCTCGCTGAATACCGCGAGTTGCCGGAGAAGTTTTCGGCGGACGTGGCGTGGGGCCAGGTGCTTCTGTCCGTGCCGGAGCTGCGCGGTGCGATGTCTCCTGACAAGGTGCGCGTACTCGCAAGCATCATGTCGCGCGAAAAGGGAGGCATCACGTCACAGAACGCTGCCCTGCTCGCGATGGTCATGCGCTTGGCGCCGAACAGGCCGACGTATGTCGAGGTCGATGACCTGCTGTTGCGTCACGGGCTGGTGCAGCCGTACAGCCTGCCCGAGCGTTACGCGAGCCCGCAGCCGCTTGGCAGACCCGTCTCGAAGTTTGCGGAGGTCTACCGCAGCAGGATGGCAGATTACCGGCGCGACAAGGCAGTCAAGCAGTTGCGCAAGGAGCGTGCGGAAGAACGCATCTCGCAACGTCATTTCGACCAGCGGATGCAAGTTGCGCAACTCGAGTATGGTCGCGAGACATTTGCTTTCGGTAACGAGATCTCCGAAGCGATCGACAGCGGTGATCTGCGCTTTCTACTGGACCTGATGGACTGTCCGGATGAGCGAAATCGCGTCTCCAAGCAAACGGTGCGCGAGGTGTTCGGCGTCAAGCTGCTCGGCGTGCGCGCTGCTGCCCGTCGTCGGGCGATTTTCGCGCTGGCGGGGTTCAACGAGGCGTTCCAGCGTGAGTGGGATGCGGCGGGGACGCCTGAGGCGCGCGAACACCTCGTGCGCACGCACGCGGCTCGCATGCCCGCCGGGATTCATCCGGCGGTCTTTACCCAGTCGCTGGTGGCTCATCACGTCTGGTAACCATTCCCTTGAATACACCCGGCCTCGCGCCGGGTTTTTTTTGCCTGTCCGCTATGCAATCCGGCCTTGCGTCCGTCTAAGGCGGTACAAAAAAGCGACGATTCTGGCTTATCGCCGTCCCCACGCTGCCTACACTGGGTCATCTCCCGCGTCACTGACGCATCGACCTCGCCGACTCGTCGGCATTCTTTTATCGCCCCACAGGGACCACGTCCCTACGGGCGTAGTCCTTTCGGGGCTTTCTCTTTTTCAGGAAAGCCATCATGAAAGTTACGCCCGCACAACTGACCGAACTGCTCTCGCTGTACGTCCCGAAGCGTTTGCCGGTGCTAATCACCGGGCGCCCCGGTATCGGCAAGAGCGATATCGTCGAACAGGTCGCGCACGCAACCGATCACGAACTGCTCATCAGCCATCCCGTCGTTGAAGATCCGACGGACTCGAAAGGGTTGCCGTTTCCGGCGCCAGACGGCTTGAACGCGAAGTTCCTGCCGTTCGGTGATCTCGAACGCGCGATGAAGGCGAGACGTCCGCTCATCTGGTTTCTGGACGATCTGGGGCAGGCTTCGCCCGCCGTTCAGGCGGCCAAGATGCAACTTCTGCTTGCCCGCCGTATCGGCGAGCACGTCTTGCCGCCGCACGTTACGTTTCTTGCGGCGACAAACCGCCGGACCGATAACGCGGGGGTGACGGGGATTCTTGATCCCGTCATTTCCCGCTTCGCAACGGTGGTCGAGCTGGAAGCGACGATCGACGGCTGGACGAAGTGGGCTGTGCGTAACAATGTGCCGCCCGAACTGATCGCGTTTCTGCGATTCCGTCCGGACCTGCTCTCGGTGCAGAAGACGTCACGCGATATCGAAAACACGCCGAGTCCCCGCAGCTGGGGGTTCGTCGCGAAGGCGATGGGCGTGGTGCCGAAACACCTGGAGCACATCTCGCATGCGGGATCGGTGGGCGAGGGCGCTGCAACGGAGCTTGTCAGCTTCCTGCAGATCTACCGCGAACTGCCTAACCCCGATGCGCTTCTGGCGACGCCCGACAAGGCGATGATCCCCCAGACGCCGTCGACGCTTTACGCAATCGCAACTGCTCTGGCTGCTCGCGCGACGGAAGCCAACTTCGATCGAGTCGTGACCTATACGGAACGCATGATCGAAGCGGGCCACCGCGAATTCGCGGCGCTACTCGTGCGTGACGCATTGGAGCGCACGCCGGAAATCGCCAACTCCTACGCCTTCATCAGGGCGCAGGGCGGCGAGATCGGCGCAATCATCAAGGGCGGCTGATCAGCCTTTCCATTCCACTTCTTTCCCAGCTTCATCACTCATGGCTCTGCCGCGTCCGCGAGGACGCGCAGGGCCATTTTTTTCGCCTCATCCATTCATTTTCTATACGGAGTTTTTTCATGAACACCAATATCCAGTCGAAAGTCATGCTGTGCTCGGTCACGATCTCCACGTGGGTTGCCCGTCGATTCGACGGCAAGGCCACCGAAGAGGTCGAAAACAAGCACCATGCAAAGGGCATCGGCAGATTCAACAAGCGCCTGCTGCCCGAAAACTCCCCCAGTTTTCAGGAGGTGGTGACGCTCGCCGGCCGCATCCGGAAATACTTCTACGATCACTCGTTGAAGTACGACCAGCTTGGCGTGCGGCTGCTGCCGACGATGATCTACATGGAATTCGCTGACCGGATGCGCTCGCTGAAAGACGAGTTCGATCTGGCGGTATCCGTGTTTCTCACCGACTACCTGGACCTGAAGGAGCGCGCCCGTTCGGAATTGAACGGCCTGTTCAACGAGGCGGATTATCCGACCCTCGCGGAACTGTCCTCCAAGTTCGGCGTCAAGATGGCGGTACTGCCGTTTCCTGACGCCAGCCAGTTCGGCGTCGACCTGCCTGCAGACGTGCTGACGACGCTGAAAAGCGAACTCGATGAGCATGTGCTGGCGTCGATCGCGACCGCGAACGAGGATCTCGTCGAACGGATGTATGCGGCCGTTTCGCAGATGGCGTCGCGGCTGTATGCGACGGGCAACGTGCGTCTGGACGTGGCCAACAACGTGCGCGATCTTTGCGCGTTGTTGCCGAAGCTCAACTTCTCTAACGATCCGAAGCTCACGCACATCCTCGATCAGGCGAAGACGCATCTCGCCGTTCACACGGGCGCGGACCTGAAGGAGTCGAATGTCCTGCGTTCCCAGGTGGCCAGCAAGGCACAGGAGATCGAAGGGCTGATGGCCGCGTTCATGGGCATGACGCCGGCAACGGAGATCGAGCCCGCGGACCAGAGCGCGCAATTGCGCCTCGTTGCTTAAGGGGGCGCTCATGGATCGCACCGTGACGGTAGCTGGCAATGGCGCGGTCCATCCGCGCATTGCCAGACAGCGCACTGAGCTTGTTCTGTCCCAACCGTTTTTCGGGTCGCTCGCACTGCGCCTGAAGATGGTTGAGGACCGGTCAACGAAGGAATGCTGGGTAGACGGGGAATCGTTGGGCTACAACCCCGAATATGTCGACAGGCTGAGCGACCTGGAACTGCGGGGCGTGCTGGCGCTGAAAGTCATGCAGGTGGCCAACGGTCATTGCTGGCGTCAGGGTGCGCGAGAGAGCGGGCGATGGAGTGACTCAAGCCAATACGCGATCTCTCCGATTCTCACTTCGTCGGATTTCGTGTTGCCGAAGGGAGCGCTGCATGACGCACGCTTTGCTGGAAAGTCGGTCGAAGAGATTTATGGCGCACTGACTCAGGAGGCAAACCAGAAACAGCCCAAACCTGAGCAGCAGCCTAAACCTAAGTCCGATCAGCAGTCGCAACAGCAGCAGCCCAAGCAGGATGGCCAGTCGTCAGCGCCGGATGCAAAAGGTGGCAGCAAGGCTGATGACAAGCCCAATGGCAAGGGTGGCAATCCGAACCCGCAGTCGCAGGCCGGTGGTGGGCAGGGTGATCCAGAGACGTCTGCTGGTTCATCGTGCGGTGAGGTCCGCCAGTACTCGGGGACTGACAAGCCTGTGAAGGAAGCCGAGTGGAAGGTAGCTGTCGTGCAGGCCGCAAAAGCGGCGCAGATGCGCGGCAAGCTGCCGGGCGACCTGCAGGCGATGGCTGGCGAGGCAGTTCGGCCCGTTGTTGACTGGCGCGCGGTGCTTCACCGCTTCGCGCAACAGTCATCGCCGACGGACTACAGCTTCGCCCAGCCGAACCGCCGATACCTGCATCTGGGGTTCTACCTGCCCTCTTTGAACACGCCGGCCGTTGGTGATGCGGTGTTCGTGCGCGACTCGAGCGGTTCGGTGTTTGACGAGACGCAGGCGCAGTTCGATGCCGAGATCCTTTCGGTGTTCCATACGCTCAAGCCAGCGCGGTTGATCGTGATGGACTGCGATGTGCGCGTGACGCAGGTGCAGATTTTCGAGCGTGGCGACTCGCCGGAGATCAAGCCTGTGCGCGGTGGAGGCGGTACGGCATTCACTGATCCGTTCAACCGCGTGGCAGCCGACGGAATGAATCCGGCCTTTCTCGTCTATCTGACGGACATGGTTGGTGCTTTTCCGGCGTCGGCACCGCATTACCCGGTGCTGTGGGCGTCGACAACACCGCTTACGCGGGCACGCAAAGCGCCATTCGGTGAGACGGTCGAAGTTATCTGCTGATCGACTCCAATTCTCTTAACCCCAACCCGGCCTCGTGCCGGGTTTTTTTTCGTCCGCGCCGCGCTACCCGCGCCATCCGGACCCCCAGATTTCGCGACAGTGTGGCGGAAAGCTATACGTTTTCGGGGGGCTTTCCGGGTTTTGATCCGTAACGCGTTACACGGCGACGCCGCGCGTGGAGTCGAGCCCTGGGTAGCCAACGACGAACATCATGGCCGCGTGTGATCACCGCGCAACGTGAAAGCCGCGTGATTTCGTGCCCCTTTTGGAGCCTGCCGAGCGGGGCCAGCGAGAACAATAGTCGCATGTTAGACCGCCCGCAAAGCCGCGCATGCAAGACCCTAACGACAATCCGTTGCTGAAGCTTCAGCCGCTAAAAGCGGAAGCCGTCGCGATGTTCTTCGAGGCGTTGAACCCGCTTAAGGAACTGCTCGAAGCGCCCGATCTCGCGGAAATCATGGTCAACGATCATCGCAACGTGTGGATCGAGCATCGCGGCGTGATGTCCCGCGTCAATGTGGACCTGCGCCCGGAGCACCTTGAAGGTGCGATTCATTCGCTCGCGTCATCGGTGGACAAGTCGGCACACGCGGGAAGTGACAAGGGAATCATCAACGCCGGTCACAAGAACCTGCGTATTGCTGCGGTTATGAATCCGACCGCCATCGACGGGCACGCGCTCAGCATCCGTAAGCACCGCGAGTCGAAGATGACGCTCGACGACTACGTCAGCATGGGCGCGTTCTCTGCGGCAAATGCGCGCCCAGCGGAAGCGGAAGCCATTCATTTCGAGGATGGCATTGAGGATGAAGCGCTCATGCGCGCGCTGAAGGCGCTCGTGCAGTCGCGGAAAAACATTCTCGTTGCCGGCGGAACGTCCGCGGGCAAGACCACGTTCCTTAACGCACTTGTTGGCGTCATTCCCGAAGACCAGCGCGTGATCACCATCGAGGACACGATGGAACTGAAGGTCCAGGTTCCGAACCGTGTGCGCCTCCTGTCCAACGCCGATACGAACGTCACGACGCAGCTGCTTGTCGCGCTGTGTCTGCGGTTCAGACCGGACCGGATCATCGTTGGTGAAGTCCGCGGTGGTGAAGGTTACGACCTGCTCCAGGCACTCAATACGGGCCACGACGGCGGCCTCGCGTCGCTTCACGCCAACAACGCGCGCACTGCGCTGAGCCGCCTTGAGAGCCTCGCGATGCTCGGCATACCGACAGGTTCTCGCTGGGAACTCGACGATATGCGGAAAAACATCGCCGACTGTTTCAACTACGTGGTGCATTTCAAACGCACGGGCGAGATGCGGCACGTCTCCGAAATCCTCGAAATCGGGGGCTTTCGCAACAACGACTATGACCTACGACGGGTTTTTTAACGGGAGCATCAAAAAATGAAGCAAGGAAGGTTTTTCAGTACGGCTGCCGCGGTGGGGAAGAAGCTGCGACCGGGTAAGCCGATGATTGTCGGCGCGCTGCTGAGCGTGGCGTCGGCTGCAGCGATGGCTGCTACGGGCGACTATTCGTCGCTTACTGGCCTGACCGACATCATCTGCACGATCAGTAACCTTATCAGCGGTCCGTACCTGTACGGCATCGGCATCATCCTGATCGTGATCGGCGGCGTTGCCGTTGCAAATTCGGAAAGCAACATCGCTAAGACGTTCTCGGTCGTGCTGGTCGGTCTGGGTATCGCCTCGGTCGCGGTGCCGATCATGCGCGATCATTTCCACATGACAGTCGCCTGCTGATATGCGCCAGCACAAGGTCAGCCGCGGGCTCTCGCTGCCGCGCCAGATGGGCGGGGCGGACCGGATGCTGGCGATCCTGAACGGCACCCTCACGGCGCTGCTTACCTACACGAGCTGGACGCCGTCGTTCCTGGTGCTGGGCGTCGTTGTGCACTTCTACCTGCGGTGGCGAAGCTCAAAAGACCCGTGGTGGCGGCTCGTCATGCTCATCTACAACCGCTATCCCGATGTCTACGCGCCCGAGCCTCACGGCAAGTTCAGCGCACGTTTCAAGCGCCCCTACGGGTTTGATCAGGATCTCCCATGTTAAGAATGCCATTCACGAAGCGCGCGGTGCAGGAAGTTGCGCCGTGGATGACGCTTGTCACGCCCGAGCTAATACTGGACAAGGATGGTTCGCTCGTCACCGTGTTCGAGTTCGACGGCATCGACGCAGATACGCCGAACCCCGGCGACATTACGGCCGCGCGCGACAACCTTGATCACGCATGCCGGAATTTCGATCACCGGGTCACCGCATGGTGGCGCGTTTCGCACCGGCGCGTGAAGGGCGGAGTCGAAGGTAACTTCGTCGCCGAGGCAGACGCGCGCATCGACGCCATCAACCAGGCGAACATTGGGAGCGGGAAGTATTTCCGCAACTCCCATTCGCTCGCGCTCGCGTTCACGCCGGAAACCGGTTTGTCGCGCATCTTCGACAAGATCGGCTATCACATGACGGTCGGGGGCAAAAACGTTTTCGTCGCGCTTTTTGAGGCCGCGAAGGATATGGTGCTTGCCCGCAGCGCCTTCGTTTTTGACCTCACAAAACTGCAGAACGAGATCAAGCGGTTTGAGGCCGTCATTGACGGGTTCACCGGCGGCGTCACGCGTCTGAAAATGAAGCGGCTGCAACTTCAGAACGCGCTGTCATTCCTGCATCAGCGTGCAAATCCGAGCACCCCCAAGCGCCGCGTGCGCTACCCGGTCACGATGCTCGACACCCATCTGACCGAAACACAGGTCACGATCGGCGCCGAGCAACTGATGTTTGAGTCGGCACACGGCAAGGTGTACGCGCGAATCATTGGTGTGAAAGAGTGGATGGGCTTCCAGGAAGCGGCGCTCGATGTGCTCTCACAGGTTGATGCCGAGCTCGACGTGTGCGTCATGTTCCGCTTTCTCGATACCTCGCGCGCGAGCGCATATATCCGGAAGATCCGCGGCTTCTACAAGGCCGCCGCGTTCAACCCAATAGCGATCCTCAAGCAGTGGGCGACAAAGGAAGAGCAGAAGAACGACGAAGGCCGCGAGCAGCTTGCAAAAGAGGCCAGCGAGGCACTTGCGAAGCTGGAGGCCGAAGGCCAGCAGTACGGGTTTGCAAACATCTCGGTCATCGTCTACGGCAACACGCCCGAGGAATGCGAAGACGCCACACGACAGGTCGTCGGCGTCATCGGCAACGCCGGATTCGGCGTCATCGTGGAAAAAGACAATCTGTTTGCTGCATGGTGTTCGACTCTGCCCGGGCGCTGGGATCAGCAAAAGCGCCTGCAGTTCGTTGAAACCCCGGCCGTCTCCGACATTGCGCCGCTGTGCAGCGTCGGCGAGGGCTCGACCGTCAACGAGTGGCTGACGCAGCAGTCCGGCAAAAAGACCGGGCCGCTCACCTGCCTGCCGACGCGCCATCGCACACTGCAGAACGTCGACCTGCATCACCCGGGCGGCAAGGCGCACACGCTGGTCGTTGGTCCCATCGGCGCTGGTAAATCCGTGTTGCTCAATTATCTGATGTCGCAAACGGGTCGGCACGGCGCGCGCCGCATCCGCTTCGACAAGGACCGCTCGACGCGCATCCCGACGCTGCTCGGCGGCGGTCGCTTCATCGACGCGACGGGCCGGTTTGAGGCGGCGACGTCGGTCAACCCGCTCTCGCTGATCGGCGACGAAAAGCACTGGCCGTACGTGGCCGAGTGGGTGAAGCTCGTCATCGAGGGCGAGGACTTCACCTGCACTCCGCAGCAGGAAACGATCATCTTCGAGCGCATCCGTACGCTGGCGAAAGCCTATGGACGCGAGAAGTGGCGGTTGACCGGCCTGATTACGCTGTTGCCCGACGAGCTTCGCGACCGCCTTGCGGTCTGGACCGAGGGTCAGAAAAACGGCCGATTCTTCGATCACGTGGAAGACGGATTTTCTCTCTCCGATGACCTGTCGATCGAGATGGGCGACCTTTTCCAGAATTTCCCGGTGGCGGCAGCGCTATTCATGGACTACGCGTTCTACCGGATCGCGCAGATTCTCGACGGCAAGCGCTACACCGTGATCGAAATCGAGGAGGCCGGGTTCTTCTTCACCTATCCGAAATTCTACGCACGACTCGAAATCTGGGCTGTGACCATCCGGAAGCTCAACGCTGCCCTGCTGATGGCGACGCAATCGCTGGGCCAGCTGGCGCGCGTGGCGAACTTCGAAATCATGAAGGAGAACATCCCGAACATCATCTATCTGCCTAACAGCGACGCAATCAACAACCAGGCGTTGTACCGGGACATTTTTGGCCTGACCGAACACCAGATCCGGATGATTTCGAACGCAGTGCCAAACCGCGATTACCTGTGGGTGACGTCGACGCAGACTCGCATGCTGCAGGCAACCTTTCCGAAGGAATCGCTTGCCTATCTACGCTCCGATGGTCGCGCGCAGGCAATTCTCGACAAGCATGTGAAGTCGGGCGTCGACAACTGGCAGGACGAATACGTGCGCGATGTGCTCGCAAACGCCTGACCGCGGTTCATAACGTCAGTCTTACTCCTGGAAATCCTCACCATGATGAAAACACTGCTCCGCACCGTGACGGCTGCCGCCGTCCTGACCCTCGGCCTTGTGCAGCAAAGCGATGCGACGCTGCCTGTCATTGACCCGACCAACCTCATACAGAATACCTTTACCGCGATGGGCGCGATCAAGGGGGAGGTTTATCAGGACACAAACCTTACCTACCAGTATCAGATGATGTTGAACCAATTGAAGCAGGCGACCAACCTGAATCCGGCGGCCATGCTCGCGCAGGCCAACTCGATCACGAACGACATCAATACGCTGACGAAGTACACCGACACGCTGAAGTCGCTGTACGGTGGCCTGCAGTCCAACGCCGAGTACGCAACCAAGGTACAGGCGCTTATTACCCAGTCAGGCAAGACGCCGAGCCAGTGGTTCGCGGACCAGAGCACCCTCATCAGCAACAATGACAAGACGGCCAAGCAGCTGTTCCAGATGGGCAACGACGTGATCTCGCATGTGAGCACACTGTCAAAGCGCCGGCAGGAGATTCAGGACCAGCTGAACATGTCGCCGACTGCCGAAGCGACGGCTCAACTCACCACGCACCTGCTGGACATCGTCGCGAGCCAGAACAGCGACATGCTGCAGATGATGGCCGCGAAGCAGCAGAGCGACGCCGTCGCGAAATCGACCCAAACCGCAGACGATCAGTCGCGCAATGCCGCGAAGGCCGCGCTTCAGGTTCAGTTGGACAAGGAGCGCGCGGCTTATAACGCAACGCTCGGATCTTCAAACGTGCTGGGGCAATAAGTCGTGAGCCATTTCTTTCTCAGGCGGCTGCTCCGCGTCCTGCGTCTGCTCTGTCTTGTGCTTGGCGTGGCACTGGCAACGCCAGCAGCTTTCGCAGACGACAACATGACGCTGCCCGACGGTTCCACACTCGATACTGGTAGCAGCACTTCGGGCTCGTCAACGACAGCGCCGCTTTCAGGCCAGGACGGTGATTGGGCCAAGGGGGCGGGCGATGCTCAAAGACAGATCTCGGGGCTGGTTGGGAATCTGATCCCGACCGCCGTCACGGTCAGCAACACTGTTCTCAAAGAGTCCAACAAGTTCGCATGGGGACTCGGCGTGATCACGCTTGTGCTGGCAGGCGTGCGGTTTTCTGGAACACACAACCCCATCACGGCGTGGGCGAGCCTGTTTGAAGAGGTTGCCGTTCTCGGCATATTCGTTGCGCTGTACCTCGGCTATACAACGTCCGCGGCGGGCTTCTGGACCTGGTTTCAGGACTTGGCGACGAGTATAGGAGGCGGCGCCAACAACGACATATCGACGCAACTCTCGACGCTCGGAGGCAGTTTTCTTGATGCCGTAAAGGCAAAGGTTTTGAACATCAAGTTGCTGACCGACTTCAACGGTACGCTGACGGACGTCGTCGCGCTCTTTCTGGCCTTTCTGGCGATGTGCGTGGCTTCGATTGTCTTCATGTATTACTCCGCAATCGGCCAGATTCATGCGGCGATCGGTATTGTGCTGGGGCCGATTGCAATGGCCCTCGGTTTCTCAAGCTACACCAGGAGCTACTTCCAGCGCTGGCTTGACTGGATGATCAATGCGGGAATGTACGTCGTCATGGTGGCGGTGCTGTTCAAGCTGATGGGCGGAGCGATCTCGAGCGCGGTGGGCCAGGCCACGTCGAATGGTACAAAGACCCAGCTGAGCGCCGGATTCGCCTTCGATCTCGCGCTCTTTCTGCTGATGCTGTCGTTCGAGATTCCAAAGCTCGCTGCGATGTTTGGCAGCGGTTCGGGGGCGACTGGCACGAGCGCACTGAAGACCGCGATGAGGTTTATCCCATGAGCGTCGTTCACCGTCCGATGAAGGCCAGTGACCTGCTGGCCACGCATGAAAAGCGCATCGAACTGGTGCGGCAGTGCGCGAACGAAAGCACCGAAGCCGAGTTTGAACGCAAATGGCTGTCGGTGCTGCGCCGGTGCGCGGCGTGGTTCTCGTCCATGCCACTCACGCCTGAACTGCATGCCGAACTGGGCGGCGCATTCCGCGCGACTATCGAATCGACGTTTTACGCGATGCGGCTCGCAGGCGGCCAGAAGTTTGCCGCCGACATGACGTCCGACAAGCGGCGGCGTCTGGAGCCGCAGTACATCTACGCTGTGTTTCTTGCCGCCGCCTGTTCGTCGCTTGACGAGCCCTGCAGGCACTTCGAGATCGTGCGGGTAGTCGATCACCTGGCCTGGAGTCCGGCTGCACATGGAGCGTTCGGCAACTGGGTGGGCGAGGGTGACTATCTCGTACAGCGACGCGCGACCCCGCTCAAAAGTGAACGGATGCGCACTGCGATGTTCGCGCAAACCGTCATCACGCCCGAACTGCTGTCAGGACTGGACAACGCAGTACTTGCCGATCTTTTTGGCGCGATCAACCCGGAGAAGAGTCCGCAGGGCTTTGAGGCGCTGGTGCACAAGGTGGTGCGCCAGGCGATGGACGTTTCGGTCGAATTCGAGCGTAAGGCGCAGCGCGGCGTATTCGCGCCAGTGAAATTCGACGTGCCGTCCGCGGTGCATGTGGCGCTCGAACTGCAGCCGCAGGTTGTCGCGGCAACACCGGCTCCGCCCGCCCCAACGGAAGCGGCACCGCTCGCACCGTCCGCGGAGACCGCCAGTGAGGCGGCGGTGGCACCTTTGCCATCCAGCAGCGCGGCCCAGCCGACCTCCGGTTCTGCCTCGGGCGGCCCACAGCTTTCCCA
Source organism: Paraburkholderia sp. PGU19 (assembly GCF_013426915.1). Taxonomy (GTDB): domain Bacteria; phylum Pseudomonadota; class Gammaproteobacteria; order Burkholderiales; family Burkholderiaceae; genus Paraburkholderia. The sequence continues at coordinate 713,473 of NZ_AP023183.1, read as the reverse complement.
GTCGTTGCTCGATGCGTTGGAGCGCAGCGAAGCTCAGGCCGCCACGGCGGCCGCGACTGGCCCGTTGACCCGTCAGCCGCGCGGCCCACGCCGGCGGCCGCCGTCGATCCGTCGCAGATGACAGCGGGCGCACCCGCTGCTGCGCGGCCAACCCGCAACGGCCCAACGGACGAAGAACTAACCGAAGTTCTCGGCCCGGGCTCCGCGATGATGCGGGAATTCTTCCGGGCGCTCGCTGGCGATGTCGCAACAGGCAAGGCAAAGGTGACGTGGGAAGAGAAGGGGCTGGCCGTGCAGAAGCGTCTGATCGGCGGTTACGGCATTACGAGCGATACGCTCGTTGAGCAACTCAGGAAGCGCAGCCTGCTGCTGCGCGCGGCTGGTAACGACATCTGCATCGTTGAGCGTGCCGGTCGTCTGATCATGGAGCGCCCGGCGGCATGAACTACATTAACCACTTTCGCCCCATCTACGAGTTCCGGCCGCTGATCGTCTGGCCGGTCGTAATCGTAGGCATCTTCGCATCGGGCATGCCCTATGGTTGGGCGTTCGCGCTCGCATGTTTCGCGTTGCTGGTCATCCGCGGAATTCAGGTTTGGCGGGCGCTCAGCTTCCGTATGGCGATCTCGACCAAATGGCTGAGCAAGATCCATATCGGCAAGCTGCTTGAGACGCAGCGCAAGATGCGTGAGCGCGAAGACTCGATGTATCTCGGCACCGGCTTTGAATGGACTCAGAAGCACACCCAGATCGCGCACGACATTCTCCGCATGCCCGTTACCGATATTCCGTCCTTGCCGAAGTGGCTGAACAAGACTGATCTGGGCCGCAAGACGGAAGCGCGGATCGAGCGGCTCTTCGCGCCACGCGACAGCATCCGGGACCGCATGCCGCAAGGCTCGTCGTGGATTCACGGCATGGAGCCCAAAAAAGTCCGCGTGCCGTTTCACTACAAGGCGATGGGCGGACACACGCTCGTTGGTGGTACGACCGGCGCCGGCAAGACCCGCACGTACGAGGTGATCTCGACGCAGGTCATCCACAACCCGAAAGACGTGCTGATCATCGTCGACCCCAAAAACGATGATGACTGGAAAAAGCGCGTGGAAAAAGAGTGTGCGCGCGCCGGCCGCAAATTCCTGTACTTCAATCAGGCGAAGCCGCACGAGTCGATCCGCCTCAATCCGCTCGAGAACTGGTCGCAGCCCTCCGAAATTCCGTCGCGGATCGCACAGTTAATGGAAGAAGGGCCGTTCCGGGATTTCGCCTTCCTGTTCATCGACCGTGCGGTAAAGGGCGAACTGTACGTCGGCGACAAGCCGAACCTTCGCTCGATCCTGAAGTACGCGCAATCCGGTATTGGCACGTTGCTCGAGCGTGGCCTGCGACGCTTCTTCCTCGAAAACGGGATGTCGAACTGGGAGGAGCTAACGGTCGCGCAGACCGTAAAGGATAGCGTTCGCAAAAACGATATTTCGCTCGTCGACGGGATGGCCAAGCTTTACATGGACCGCTTCGCGGCGCACGATCGCGGGCACGAGACGATTGACGGGCTGATCGCCACGCACACGCACGATCGCGAACACTACATGCGAATCATCGCGTCGGCGCTGCCGCTCCTGCAGATGCTGGCTACCGGCGAGACGGGCCTCATGCTCGCGCCGAAGGCCGACGACTTCGAGGACGAGCGCGAGATCTGGGACATCGACAAGATCATCAAACAGAAAGCCGTGCTGTACATGGGCCTTGATTCGCTGTCGAACAACATCGTGCAGAAGGCGATCGCGTCGATGGCGCTGTCGGATGTCGCGGCGGTGTGCGGCTCGATTTACAACTTCTATGCAGAAAAGCCCGACGTCGTTCTGATCATTGACGAGATTGCCGAAGCGATCAACGAGCAGGTGATCCAGATTCTGAACAAGGGGCGTGGCGCGGGCTTCAAGGCGTTTGTTGCATTCCAGGCGCGGGCCGACCTCGAAGCCAAGCTTGGAAACGCCGCGAAAATGCTGCAGGTTTTGGGCAACCTCAACAACCAGGTGATCCTTAGACTGGAGGATAGCGATACCGCCAAGTGGTTCTCGGACAAGGTGGGGGAGACAGCGATTCGGGTGGTAAACATCTCGAATAGCACGAACACCACGACCGAAGCGCATGCGATGGAGTTCAGCGGATCACAGTCACGCACCCTTCAGCTTGAGAAGGTGCCACTGATTCCGATGCCCCTGATCCACCGGTTGCCGAACCTGCAGTACTTCATGCGCATCTCCGGCGGTGCCGTCTACCAGGGCCGAATCCCCATTATCGAAGGCTGAACCACACCCTATGTCCGCCGTTTTCAAAAACATCATTCGCGATCACAAGCTTTCGCACAAGCTGGTCCCCGTCTTCAACATTGCGCCGGATCTGGAACTCGCGTGCTCACGCGTTGCCGATTTCGTTGGCGAGCGCTTCGCTGGAGACAGGGGGCCGCTGGCGGCAGAGATGATCGAATCGGCGCTGGCGAGCTTCAAGCGAGCCAAGCGTACCGGCGATCAGCACGTCGCGTTCATGCAGGGGCTGTTCGAGCCTGCCAAGTCCCTTTACGCGCGCCGCTATGTTGCGCGCCGCGGTGACAAGATCAGTGTCTGGTCGCCCATGCTGGAGCCGATTCCCGCTTTCGAGGAGCGGCATCAGAACAGCGAGCTGGAGATGGTCGACGAGCGTTGCCCGGAACACATTACCGAGCGCACCGCAGCTTTTCAACTGGCGTCGCGCGTCTTGCAAGGCGAAGCGTTCCGTCGCTACTTCGAGGAATACGATGTCGCTCACCGCTACGATAATAGCGAAGTTGTCCCGGGTTGATTACGACACGGCCCGGCGAGCGCTCGACACGGCGAGCGCTTTCGACGAGCCGGACGAACCGCCGCCCGAAGTGTTTAGATGGGGCGCGGGCGCGCGGGCCTACGCACTGGCGTCGATCGCCGTCAACCGACCTTTCCTGTTCTGGGGCGGATTGCTGGCGGTTGCCGCAATCCCTCTTCTCGTCGTGGTGAGGCTGATCCATGGCTAGCCGGTTTGGTTCGCATCTGAAGGTCTGGTTTCTCCTCGTTCCCGTCCTGTCGATTGCAGTCATGCCTGCGATTCCCGACCGCAAGCTTTTCGAGGTGCCAGACGCCGAAACCGAATCACTCGTCGCGTCGGTCGGGCAGGAAAGGGCGGACGCGGCCGTCCGCTCGGCGAACGAACTGTTCAAGCGCTCATTTGTGGATAACGGACTCCTGCACCGGACTCTGGCAGCGTCGGGCAACCTCAACGGATTCAATGACGGAGGCATATCGGACTTCTCAGCCACGTGGACTGAAAATTTCTGGCTGCTCGCTTACCGGGCGATGTTCCGCGCGATGGTCATGAAAATGTGGATCGTGGGCACGCTATGCTTTGCGCTTGGCATGTTTATCGACGGCACGGCGCGCAGAAAGATCAAGGCAGCGGCGGCCGGCTATGTCAGCCCGCTCTCCTTTCATCTCGCGGGCCACGGCCTGATGATCGTCACGGGCACCTTGTTTGGCGTACTTGTCGCTCCGGTGCCGGTGCTTGCTGCTTACTGGCTGATTGTCGCCGTACTTCTTGGCGCGCTGCTCTGGAAGGCCGCTGAGTCGTTTCAGTCCGCTCGGTAAGTCATCTAACAAAGCGGATCGGCGTGGCCCCGTCCGCTTTTCCTCTGCTTCTCTCCCAACCGCTTTTCGTCATGCCGGACTGCCGCACCGATGTCCAGCGGTAGCTCCTTTTTGCCGCCAGCCGGTGACGCGTAAGCGGCCTCTCGCCTTTAAAGGCTTGTGAAATAACGCGTGTTTCGGGCGCTCTGCGCCCGGTGACGACGCAACAATCGCATTGGTGGGGACGCGTTGTGCGTGCCCGATTACCAACGATGAAACGACACAGGTCCACCAAGGAGAAACGGGCATGAGCACCACCACTGTGGCAGATACCGAACTGGAAAGCCCCGTGACGGCAGATGCGCAGGCGTCCGCTGCAACTGCCGCTGCTGCGGCGGCCGATTTGAAAACGCTGGCGCAGACATCGCGCGCGGGTGGCGAGGCTGGTCACGACGGCGCCGAAGAGGGCGAGCGCGAGATCGAAAGCGAGCTGACGCAGATGGAGGCGGACGCGGACCGTCTGCAGAAGGAAGGCGTGATCACGCCTGATGACGCGAACATGAAGCGTGCCGAGGTTGCAAAGGCCCGCAAGGCGTTCCGCGATCTGCCGGGCAGCGAGCGTATCGCCATCATCAAGCGCCGCCGTGAGCTTGGCCGACAGTTGATGGAGCGGCAGCTTTCCGGCGCGGCAGTCGTGCCCGCGAACGTTCGCCTGAACCATACGCGGCTGAAGCCGCTATTCGAGCAATCGTGGCCGTACCTGAACCGCATGAGCGTGAACATGCAGCGTTTCGGCGACTCGACATTCGGCGAGGGCGACAAGACCGCTGTGAACAGCTTCTTCGAGAAGCAGATCAAGTCGATTGAAGCATATGTGGATGAAGCGCTGCGCGTTGCCATAGGCTTCCGCGAGAAGAAGGAAGCGGAGCTTCGCGAAGCGGGCGAATTCGTGTTCGAGCCGTCGATCCCGATGCCGGCGCTGGACATGACCGTCGAGGTCTATACGCGTTTTGCGATGCGTGTGCTGTCGGCGATCATGAAGTTCGACAAGGTGATGGATCAGTTTGACTTCATGGTCTGGAACGGCATTCGCGACCAGTCGGACGTCGATGACGAAACGGTGCACTTCCTGAAGAAAGTGAATCCGCTCGGCGTTCGTGGCTACATGACGCACCTGCGCCTGATGACTACGGTCCGCGGCCTGTAAGGGGGCGTCATGCTGGACGAACTCAATCCGCAGCAGCGGGAAGTCGCCCAGTTGCGCCAGAATTGCGTGGCGATTGCCTGTCCCGGCGCGGGCAAGACAAAAACGATCGCCACCAAGGCCGCGCTGCTGCTGCAGGACAGCGCGGCTGTCGTGGGCGCGGTGACGTTCTCGAAGGACGCGGCGATCGAGCTGCGTGAGCGCATCCTTCACGTGGCGGGCAAGGCGGTGAAGAAGCGCCTTGTCGCGGGCACGTTCCATTCACTCGCCTACAAACAGCTTCAGCGTCCCGGTGGGCGGCCGCCCGACATCGCAAGCGACGGTGACCGCCTCGGGCTGCTCATCCGCGTCATGCAGGATCTCGGGCTCGACGGGAAGGCCGAGGACGTCATCCCGACGATCGAAAAAATCAAGACTAATTTCGGCCGGTGCGACGTCACCAGCACCGACGGCCAGTTGTACAACGCCTATCAGGAGGCGCTGGCCCGCAACGGGAAGATCGATTTCCAGGACATGCTGCGGCTCGCCGTTGAGGGCATGCAGAACGGCACGATCCTGCCGTATCCGTTCACTTACCTGCTAGTTGACGAGTTTCAGGATACTGACCCGCTGCAGTATCGGTGGATCGAGCTTCACGCAAAAGCAGGCTCGATCGTAACGGTGGTAGGCGATGACGATCAGAGCATCTACGCTTTTCGCGAGGCACTCGGCTATCGAGGCATGGAATCCTTCATCAAGGAATTCGAAGCCAAGCCGGTCGTGCTCGGAAGCAACTATCGGTGCCGCGCCGAAATCCTCGCGGCCGCTGACCGGGTGATCCGCAACAATCCGGACCGCATCCCGAAAGTGCTCCGCGCTGAAAAGGGCGCCGGCGGTCGGGTCGAGGCATCCCGCCACGCCGACGAGTACGTGGAAGCGGAAGCGGCTATCGAGGCACTTGCACCGTTACTGCGAAACGGAAAGACGTGTGCGGTCCTCGCCCGGACTAACCGCATCCTTGATCCGCTGGAGGCCGTCTGCCGTTCGTATGGCGTGAAGTATCACCGCGCGTCGGGGGCATCGGTTCTCAATCGTCCCGAGGGTGCGTTGCTCTGTAATCTGCTGGAGATCATTGAAGGCGTGAAGGCGACGGGGCTTGACGCCGTGCTGGCGCATTCGGGACTGCATGCCGACCATCTGCGTGCGCTGCACGCGAACATGGGCGCAGAGCTTGTTCAGAAGCCCCGGGCCGAACTGGTCGAGCTGGGCATGCCGGAAGAAGTCGCAACAAACTACCGCGAGTTCATGAAGCGGCTCGCCGAATGGCGGGGACTATGCGAGAGGAAATTCTATTCGTTGGTGCTGTCGGGCGTGAATGAGTGGATGCTCAAGTACACGAAGAAGGAAAACGGCGTCCGGACCATCCAGGCGACGTATGACGTGCTGTCGCGTCTGACTGGATCGTTCGCCGAGCGGCTGCTGTTCCTCCGGCAGGACAACAACGAGCCCGCAACAGACGCGCTTGTCCTGACGACGATGCATAGCTCGAAAGGGCTCGAGTGGGATCACGTCTGGATCGCGCGATCCGAAGACACCATCGTCCCCGATGCCAAATCAACTGAGCCGGAAGAGCGGCGGCTTTTTTATGTCGCGATGACGCGCGCGCGGGAAACGCTGATGATTTCCGGGACGTCAAAGAACTTCGCGTCGCGGTTTGTCACTGAAGCGCAGATCGAAACCACGGCGCGGCCGGCTTAGCGCGAGAGCCGGCTTCATTGAGCCTGTCGGTGCATCCAATCGGGCAGGCGCGAGTGCGCCAGCCTCGCGACAAGGCAGTCTGGTAGATAGGGGAAACCGAAGTGGGCTTCGAAGAGCGCTGACAGTTCCCTTGGTAGAACTCCCTGCAGGTCCCCCTTCCCGGGGCCGTCGAGCATCAAGTTCATCGGGTCAGCCGCCCTGATACGCAGTCGCATCTGGAACTGCTGCAGCCAGATCATCGTGCTATCGAACGTGCCGTAAAGCGCGAACATCAAAAGACTCGGCGGTGCTGCGAGGGCTTGAGCCTTCCGGGGGCGAAGCGTCGCCCATCGTTCCCGCACCTTGATAACGGGGCCTTTGGACCTGCTGGCGGCGGCCAGGACCGCTTGAGCGAAGTCGCGGCAGTCCGAAGGTCCCGATAGCGTCCCATTGATCCTTGCGCGGACAGTTGCCAGATCGACGGTGTCATCAGCGAACCGGATTCGAATCCGTTCTCCGCACGGATTGAATTCGTCCAGTGCCTGAGCGATTGCGGCCGCATCGAAATGGTCATGGTTCAAAACTGGCGAATCGTCCGATACCGGCCTGACAGCGGCGAGATCGGGGGCTATCCACATGCCCACAATTACGCGGAACGTGCCCATAGTGGCCCCCAAGCTTGTGCTGGATGAACGAATACTAATCAAGGCACAACGATTTTCCGTTTTTTTTGTGCCAAGAGGTCCACTACATCGTCAGAAAAAGAAAAGCCCGCGCGAAGGCGGGCTTAAATCCATGGTTGGAGACATGGAGGAGACGTGATAAGTATAAACCCTAATCTCGCATCGTCGCAACAGTTGCGGTCGACATTGGGGCGAAGCGTCGGGGGCACGCACCGAGCGGCGGCACAAGGAAGCCTAGGGCTCCCTTCTGCCTTCTGGCTCGCTTTTACAGCGCGTCGCGGTGAAGCCTTAGCACAAGCTTGTACTGCGGATTCTTCAACGGTACATCAACCGTCTGGCCATCAGCGATTTCGACCGGAATGTCCGACGCGGTGTAGCCGTGCACATCGACGACCTCGGACGTGCAGTCCGCTGTCCCTGTCTTGCGGATCCCGTCGAGTGCCGTGTCCGTCGCCGAAACCGATAGCTGAACCTTTCCGGCATTTGCGGAAACCGGGTTGATGAGCAGCGAGCGGCCTACGAACATCTTCTCGGCGCTCAGGCGCATCGCGCCCGCCGAGCCCGTGCAGTTCGCGTAGCCAACCTCCTTTCCGCCTCGTTGCAGGTACGGTGTCAGGCTGGTGCCGTCGTTCACGATATGTTGCGCTTGGTCGATCACTTTTCCGTCCTTATACCAGGTGATGTCCAGCGTTTGAATCGTCGCGGCCGCTTGAGCGTTGGCAATGAATCCTGCGGCGATAGCCGTTGCGAAAAGTGCCTTGCGAATCGGTTGCATGTGGTTCTCCGTATCGATTGTGAATCAGGTGTTGGCCGTCATGTCCGCGAGGCATGCGGCTCGGGAATCAGTGAAACAATGTGCTGCTCGAATAACTGCGCACTCAGAGTGAAGCGGCTCCGGTGCGGCGTGTCATCGGGCATCGCCTGCCGGTTGATGAAGCGGCCGTCGCTGAGCATGCAGAAACAGAGCCCATCGAAAGCGGCTTCCTGTGCTGCGGCCTCCCAGTTGACGGCGAGGTAATCCATCGTGTCAGGTAGTTACTGCAGCGGAGCGGCGACCCCGTGGCCAGACTGTCGCAAGGCTCACTGCCGCCCAGCTTGTTGCGGCGACGCAGAGAAACCCGATGACCATGGCACGCTTAAGTCGTGCGGCTGAGGCGACGTACTCTGCCCGCGCAATCGCCAGGTCGCCCCGCGCCACGGCAAGCCGGTTGGTGAGTTCCCCGGTGCCCGACAGGCTGTGACGCGAGAGGACCGTCAACGCCTGAGAGGGCTCGATGCTGCGAATGTCGCCATCAAGTTCAGCGAGCCGCCGGACCTCATCCTGGCGATTGCCGAGCGTGGTGCGCGCGGTCCCGTCGTCAAACAATGCACGGGTCATGCTGAGGACCGTGAAGGGCATTGCAAGCGCCAGAGCGATCGAGAGGCAGCTCGCCACAGTGCGCAATTTCATGTTCAGGCCTTCGCGCGCGTAAATTCGGTTACGTTGGACTCCGCCCGCTCGGGCGCGGCCGCATCCACAGCCGGGGCTGCAGACGCGAGCTCCGGTTTTGCGCTCTCGCCGGCTTCCGGTTCGACCGTCAGCATGCGGGCCACGCGCTTGAGCGTGCCGTTAAGCGCGGCGCGCGGGCCCAGGCGGATCGTGCCGCAGTACATGATGTCGCCCGAGACGTGCCCGTTGATTTCAAGAGTGCCGCGCGCATGGACGTTGCCGTCGACGCGACCGTCGATACGAACGTGGTCGCCCTGGACGTTGCCCTTTATCAGACCTCCGTCGCCGACGTGCAAAAGGCCTTGCGTCGAGATAAGGCCCCCGTCGAGCAGGCCGAAATAGCTGATGCCGTGATCGACGATCATGTCGCCGCTGATGGTGCAGCCGGCGGAAACAAGGGTAATCGAAAGTTCGTTTTTCATGGTCGGGGCTTCCTAGAACAACTTCACTTCGGCAGACCCGGCGCGGTTTTCGGCCGAGGGGCTGGCGTCTTTATTGGACTCTGCGCTCTGCTCCGTGCGAGGGCGCGAGATGTGATGGCGAGTGGCGCGCGCCGGTTTGGCTGCTTGGGCAGGCTGCGCGGGCTGCAACGCGGGTGCCGTTTGAGCAGCGGTGGCTGGCGCTTGTGCCGTCGTGGCCGCCCCCTGCGCTGGCTGCGTCGCACTCTGCGCGGGCACGACCGGCCTCGCGACCGCTACGGGCTGGGCAGGTGCGGCCGGTGAAGGACTCGCCGGTTGCTGCGCGGCCGCGGTTGCCTCTCTGCTCGACCCCGCACGATGGATTGGCGAAACCGCTGCGAGCTGCGCCTCGCTCGTCAGCGCGGGCGCGGCGCCTGCCGTGGCGGCCTGCGCGCTGCGCGCCGGTGCTTTCAGCGAATCGCGGAATTGGTCGGCTGTCAGGCCAAGTGAGCGTGCTGAAGCAAAGTCGCTCGCGCTTAATGCGGGCGCGGCAATAACAGGGTGAGGGGGTGTCGCATTGACCTCCCGGTAGGCCGGGGCTTCCTGATTAGCCGGAGCCGCGTTCAGTGCATCGCCTTTTCTGCTGGCGTCCTCCGTTGTCGTCGGAGCTGTCGTTGCCGAGCCGTGTCTCGCCGCCAGGTTCTTGTAGAGCGACGCTGCGCCCATGCCCGCCATCGCGACCATAGCCGCAATGGCCAGGGCGATCGTGGCCTGCCGTGCGCGGGGCGCGATCCCCCAAGACGTTGATTCAGCGCGCGAGGCGACTCGGGTGCTGATACGTCGCCAGGCCCGGGCAAGGCGGCAATCTGGCGGGGAAGGTCGATGACCATCGAGTCCAGGGCGAACTGAGCGTGCAGTCGCTGGATTTCGCGAATGTCCATGAAAATGCCTCTTCTCGTTGTCTGGATTACAGCCTGCCCGAGGCTGCTTGAAGTCAAGGAACCTGGTCCGGCAGAGCGGAGTTAGCGGGGTTCAGTGGGTGTCGTCGGAGTCGGGAAGCAGGACGCCTTCGGGGGCATACCGGTCGTTGTCCGGAATACACAGCTGGGGAATCTGCTTGATGCGCGCGGCTGCGGCGTCAAGCGCTGCCTTGCGTTCGTGCGCCATGACTGAGCGGCCGGCGAGAGCTTCCATCGTCTTGAGGAAAAGCTGGTCATAGATCGTGAGCAGGCGAACGAGGCGTCCCGACAAGGGGTGCTTGATTTCGAGTGTCACGCGCTCAGGAGCAAGGCCGGTGCGCCGACCGTGCAACCGGTTAGCCCAGGCGAGTGCCTTGCGGAAGAAGGTTTCCGCCGTGTGGAACTCCGCTTCCAGTGCGAGGAGCTTGCCGCCGCGCGCAACCGTCATCTTTGCCGCGCAGAAGTTGTAGTCGGAGCGGACAAAGGTGCGGGCAAAATCGGAGTAATACAGCAACTCGGTTTTTGCCAGCGTCTCAGGATGGATGCGTGCGAGGCGGTCATCGCTGGTGAGGCGCTTGATGGGGCGCAGGACGCCGGAGACCGGCTCAGTCGCAGCGGAAGGGGAAATCAGCCGTTCTGGATCAACCGCCTCGGGCTTTTCCGTATCGAAGCCAGACATAACGTGTTCTCGGTGTATGTGTTCTCTCTCACATAAATTCTCACTGAGCACCGATCAGTCAAGCGGGCAAAAGCTATATCAATTTCGCGAGCTTTCAGACGCCTACACCTGTCTTTTGCCCGGATACTTCAATCCATTCCCCGCGTCTCTGACGCATCGACCTCGACTCCAAGCCCGGAGTCCATCTTCTTTCTCCAAGTCGTGCCTTTGGGCATGCTCCGACCGGATAGCTACCGGTGTGGATATCTTCTTGTGCTGAATCTGCCCGCTACAGATTCCCCTATTTCAGCTGTGATACTCGTACCCTGGCCTGCATTCATTTGCGCCGGTACATCGTTCGAGCCCAGGTTTTCGGGTGTTCTCTCTCCAGAGCCTGATCTGGGTAGAACGATCGAAGTTGGCTGATCCGTGATTCCTGCGGCGGAATGTATTTTCCGAAAATGGGCTGTTGCGCAGCGTGACCATGCTGCGCGAGGACGACTTTACGTCCTCTGACAGAGCGCTCCGGCTTTCCGGTGCCGCTCCCTGCACGCCACGTCCCCAGAAGGGACGTGGCGCGTAGGTCACATCTATCCCCTATTCACGAAGCTCGCTCCCTGACCGGAGCGGGCTTTTTTTTCGTCCGTCCATTCCGGATGGGCCTTTCTCAAGCGGAGGTGTTTATGTTGTTGCCCGACCGCCTCAACGAGCGTATTGCCGAGGCTATCAAGCATCAGATCGATAACGAGCGTGCCGCTTCGGATACGTCATCCGAGGCCTGGCGCAGCCGCTGTGAAGTTGCGCAGGTCGCGATGTACAGCGACGCCCAGCGCTCTGTCTTTATCCACCATGTCAGCGAACGACGCGGTAGCGGTGCAGCCCGGGAGATCGAATCACAGGCCAGCACGCTACGCACGAACGCCATCTTTTTTCTCGCAAGGAAACCATCATGAACGCAGTCGTCCAGATGTTCGACAACGCGCCTCGCAGTCTGGTCGAAGAGCGCGCAATCCGACCGCCGATCATTGGCAAGATCCGGCCCGGTATCAAGGTTCTTACACGCAACGCGCAGGGCAATCCGGCTGCTGGGAAGCTGTACGACGAAATGGTGGCGGCCGGCGACTCGTACGAGACGATCGGAAAGGTGATCGAATCGAAGCTGAATCTTCGCAATGCGCTGATACCGAGAAACGTCGCGCATTTCACCTGTAGACGGTCGGACTTCTCGAATCCTGACACCGCGGATGAAATTCTGAAGCTCTACGGTGAGGATCGTGGCGACGGCCTCAAGCTGCACCGCTTCCCGGTAATGTTCGCCTTCGACGACTGGCTGCGTAATGTGCCTAATCAGATGGCGGCCTATACGACGACAGGACGGCAGTATTTCTCGGAGTATGGCCGTGACGGCAAGCGGTACTGCAAGACGTATGCACCGGTCGAGCGCGATGAGCGTGCGAAGCGGGCGCGGCGCAGTTTCGGTGGTCGCCTTGTCATCCAGCGTCAGGATGACGACATTCCCGACGGAATCTGCGATCCGCACGTGTGTCCGCAGTATCAGGAACGCAAGTGCAACCTGAGCGCCAACTTCGTGTTTGCAATACCCGACGTGAAAGGCTTGGGACTCATCGAACTTCCAACGAATTCGATTTATGTCCTGCAGAAAGCGTATTCCGCCATGCAGACGGTCTCGCTCGCGCGAGGCAGGCTGACCGGCACGCGCTTCTGGCTGTCGAAGAAGGAATTCGACATCACGCGGATCGACGACAACGGGCAGCCGGTGCGTCAGAAGCAGATGCTAACCGTGCTCGATGCGGATATCGATCTCGGGGCGTTGCTGGATGCAGGCGATGAGCCGCAGCCGGCGCTCGAAGCGGCGAGCCGTGCAGTTGCCCTGATCGAAGCCGGTGGCAATGTCGAGGTTCTGTCGCAGGCCATGACAGAGGCAGGCTCCGGGACCGTTGCGCAGATGCAGGGCGAAACGGTCGGCGCAAGCAACGCAGGTGCCGACGGCGGTGGCGAGCCCGAAGAGGGCGAGTCGCTTCAAGACAAGCGTAACCGCATGTCCGATCTGCTTAACCGCCTGGGGCTCAGCCAGCCAGATCGTCAGCAGGATTTCCGCCGCTTCGCGCACGTCAGATTCGGGCGCGGCTGGGCGGAAAGACCGGCAGACGTTGATCAGATGAACGCACGCCTGACGGCAGCGCTCGACGATCGCGCTGCGCTTGATGACGAGATCCTGCAGGCAAAGACCTACGTCTGACCTTGGACCGGCCCCTTCGGGGCTGGTCGTTCCTTTCTTCACTTTTCGCGTAGCGAGAACCCTTCAGCAAGCGGCACTTGCTCAAGCGTTTTCGACCGCGCATCCCTGCGCATCGAATCCTTCCGCCTGACGGCGGATCATTTTCCTGTCTTGATGGAGTATCAACGTTATGTCGAACGATCTGAGCGCCCTGACGGGTCTACAGGACATGCGTTGCGGTGGCTGTGGTGGAGACCTGTTCAAGGTCTTTACTGCGGATCGAACGCAGCGGATCGTTGTCCAATGTCAGCAGTGCATGAGCACGTCGTTTATCGAACCCGTACCTGCGAAGCTGCAGATCAACTGGGGAGAGGGCGACGGCTGCATCACAGTCTTCTAGGAGCATTCAGCGATGCGCAAGGTAGAGAACTTCACGCTGTTTTTCGGCGCTGATGACGCGCTGAGCAACTGGCATCCGTGCCGGTTCAGTTATCACGGCGTGGACTTCACCTCGGTAGAGCAGTTCATGATGTTTTCCAAAGCCAAGCTGTTTGGCGATGAGATTGCAGCGGCAGAAATTATCGCGGCGCGTCATCCCAAAGATCAGAAGGCGATCGGACGGGGCGTGAAAGGCTTCGACCTTGCGACGTGGGAAGGCAAGCGCGAATCGATCGTTTATGTCGGGTGCCGGGAGAAGTTTGCCCAGAACCCGGGATTGCGCTCACTGCTTCTGGCGACGGCACCGACCGAGCTCGTCGAAGCCAGTCCTTACGACCGTATCTGGGGCGTAGGACGCGGCGAGCGCGACCCGCTGATTCTCGACAAGGCGAACTGGCGTGGCACTAACCTGCTCGGCATCACGCTGATGAAGGTGCGCGACACCCTGTCCCGCTGACTTTTTCAACTGCGCCACCTGGCGCACCATCCATTGAGGCTGCCCACGGGCGGCCTTTTTTCTTTTTCAGGAGGCGACTTGAAAATCGCTCACATCTCTGACCTGCATTATTCGCCGGAAAACCTCGATGAGGCTGACCGGTGTTTCTCTTTCGCGGTGCAAGATGCAATGAATCGCTGCATGGATGTCGCGGTTATTTCGGGCGACTCGACTGATCATCGGCTTGACGCACATGCTCCCGCGCTGAACCGGCTGGCATGGAACATCAATCACCTCAGCCTCTCCATGCCGGTGTTGATGCTTCAGGGGACCTTTTCACACGAGCCGCCCGGCACGCTTCGAAACTTTGCTTTGATGGGAACAAATCATCCTGTTTTCATCGCTGAACGCGTGCAGCAGGTTAGTCTTCTCGAAGGAAATTTCTTCGCGTCGGCGGGGCCCGTGTTCAACGAAGAAGAGCTGCGTAGCGTCCTCACTCTCGGCGCCGATGTGGTGTTCACTTGCCTGCCCTCCATCAACAAGGGGCAACTGGCGGCCGCGGTCGGCGCGAAGAATGCGGCAACCGGGCTTGAGGCGGTGCTGGGTGACTATCTGGCAGCGGCTGGGCGCATCAATGCTCGGCTTCGGGCAGCATGCATTCGAACGGTCGGTGTGTCGCACGGCACGGTCAACGGTTGCACGACTGAGCATGGCGTCACGATGGCGGGCTTCGATCACGAGTTTTCACTCGGTGCATTGTTCGAGGCCGAATGCGACGCCTTCATGCTCGGCCACATTCACAAGTCGCAGCAGTGGGAGCGCGGTGGCCGTGTTGTTGCCTATGCGGGTTCCCCTGGCCGGTTTCACTACGGCGAGGAAGGTGACAAAGGCTATCTGGCGTGGGACGTTGAGACGGGGAACGCGAGAGCGTTGCTTGTTCCAACGCCGGCGCGGGAGACGGTCTGCGTTGACTTCGACGGCCCTCCGGACATGGAGCGACTCGCTGCCATTGCTGCTGAGGCAGGCGACAAGTTCGTTCGTGTTCGTTGGCAGGTGGACGAGGAGCATCGTCAATCGGTAGACCGGGACGCAATCGAAGCGCTGTTCGCTCGTGCGTCGGCTCTCAAGCTGGAGCCGCGCATCCTGCCGGTGGTTCGCTCGCGGTCGCAGGGCATTAGTATCGAGCCGACGGTCGACAGAAAGATCGAACGGTGGGCCGAGCATGCGAACGTTGAAGCTGCGCCGATCGTTGAGCGGTTCCGGTTGCTCGAGTCCGGCTATCCGGAGGCGATTGCTGCTGCGGTGCTTGCCGGCCTCACCGATGATGAGGTAGGCAGTGCTGCTGTTGGCGACAGTGCGGTGCCATCGCTGCCTGAGCCAGGCTCTTCGTCGGAAAGCGATACGGTGCCTGATGCGACCGTCGAGGTCGTGCCCGCAGCGCAGAAGTCGTGGCTCGACGATGATCTGTTTGCAGCGTAGTTTGCTGCCCGAATGCGGGAGAGGCCGGTATGGCTCTCCTGCAGTGGAACAGTAGCCCTGTTCCGATAGCTGCCACAGCTATCGAAACGAGGTTTCACCGCGTCTTTCGACGCATCGATGTAGTCGTTGCTTCACCTTTCTCAGCAGTTTCATTTCCTTTTACCCTGGCGGGGAGCGATCCCTACCGGGCGCACTCCGCCTGACAACAACGGAGTGCAATCATGTTTGGTCTTTATCCTGCCGGTTCTGAGTGGGTTCGCGTGTTCGCCCTGGACGATCAGGACGAACGCGACATCCAGAAGTCACTCGTCGATCATGCTGGCTTCACGCCCGCAATTCTTCACCAACCCTTTGGGAAGGATCGCGGAGCAGTGCTTGCGCAGTCCGGCCCGATGCTCGTCCTTCGTGCGACGACGCCTGGATCGAATCAGGTCGTTGTCACGGCTGCCGTCGAAATGCAGCACCTGCTCTGGTCTTATCACATGGGCATGGCGACGCAATGGTCCCCGATGGAGATTCGCACCCTTACCGGCTATGTCGGGTGGGACGAACTTCTCACGTGTGCCCGCCGCGAATTTGCCCGGGCCTGTGAAAAAGTCGAGGCAGCAATCGCAGGCAATCTTCATGCGCCTGTAGCGGTTGCAGAGAGAGTCGACCCGATGGTCGAGCCTTTTCCCGACGATGACGATGTCGCCTTCTATTCGCGTATGGCAGCAATGTCCGAATCGATGGAGGTGTCGTCATGCGGCCTCTGAAACTGACGCTCGAAGGCTTTTACGGCGTTCGTGACGGGATGAGGCGCGAGAGCGTCACACTAGATCTGGAGTCGTTGCCGGAAGGCCTGATCGCGCTTGTCGGCCCTAACGGGGCGGGCAAGACAACGATCATGGATAACCTGCATCCGTATCCGATCATGCCGTCGCATGCCTCGATGCTTTCGGTCGATGCCTTTTCGTATTGGGACCACATCTGTGGCACCAGTGCGCTGAAGGAACTTGAGTGGGAGCACGACGGTATCCGTTACCGCTCGACGTTTTCGTTCAGGAAGCCCGGTAAGACAGGCAAGGCGGAGTACTACCTTGCATGGCGTGGATCGGACGGCGCGTGGCATCCCGTTACTTTGCCCGACGGCACAGTGTCGGACGGCAAGGCGGCGACGTATAACCGCTGTGTCGAAGCCATCAACGGCTCGCTTCAAAGCTTTTTCACCAGTGTCTTCTCCGCGCAGAACCGGCGGCCGCTCGCGTCGTATGGCGCGGGAGAGATCAAGACGCTGCTCGCGGAGATGCTCGGCATTGAACACCTGAAGGCGCTGTCGGCGAAAGCCGGCGACGTCGCGAAGATTCTTGGCCGTGCGCTCGATGAAATCCAGACGGACCTGACTGCACTCGCGGGCAAGCGGCAGCGTAAGGCGGATGTCGAACGCTCCGTGCTTGCACAGGGCGAACTTCTACGCGATACGCGTGCACAACGCGATCTGAACCTTGAGGAAGCTGCGAAGCTGACTCAGGAGCGTGCGACGCTGGCCGCGAAGGCGGGCGAATCGGCAACTGCCGAAGCTCGTCTGCGCGAACTGTCGGTCCGCGCCCAAGAACTGGTCAAGGGCGTGCAAACGCTCGATGGCGATGAGCGGGCAGCAGCCGCTCGGACCCAGCAGCGCGTGAATGTCCTAAAGCAGACGGTGACGACTCATCAGGCGACGCTTGCCCGCAAGGAAGCGATTCTGGGAGCGGCGGCGAAGCGCGATGCAGCGCAACTGCTAATCGGTCACGAGGAGGCAAAGCTGGAGCCTCTGCAGCGTGTGATCGCCGATCTGGAAGCGAAGCAGGTCAGTCATGCGACGCTTCAGACCGCGCTTTCGGGCCTCATGACGCAGGGTCAGACGAAAGCGGCCCACTTCGAGACGTTGACGAAGCAGGCTGCAGTCGTCGACCAGGTGCCGTGCGTGGGGCATGCGATGCATGCCACGTGTCCGTTGCTCAGTCAGGCGCTACAGGCCAGATCGCAGGCAGAAGAGCAACGTGTGTCGGTGGCCGAACTTCGTGCGCAGTATCGCGAAAAGAAAGCGCAGGCCGACCTACTGGCTCCGGTTGTCGCGGAGCTTGCGGCAAAGCGCGGCGAACTTGCTGTGTTGACCCGCACCCTGAGCGACGCTCGACGTGATCTGCAGGCGGCGACTGAACTTGCTGCCAGCAAGCCTCTCCTTGATGCTGCTGCGACGGGCCTTGAAACCGCCAACGCGGAACTGAGGGTAGTCGCGGAAGAAGCGGCTGCGCGAGCTGCCCGGTACGAGTCTGAAAAGGCCCGTATGACGGCGGAGATGGTCAGAATCCAGCAGGAATCGAAGCAGCTTGCAGCCGTCGATGTGACGGCCGCAATTGCAGAGACCGACCGGAAGCTGTCCGCAAATCGTGAAGCAGTCGCTGCGCTCGAGGGCAGGATCGAAGGTGCGATCCGCGCCCAGACAGTGCTACAGGCTGAGGCCAATGGACTGGATGCAGACCTGAACGGGTTCTCTGCTACGCAGCGGCGCGCCGACCGGCTCTCCGATGAAATTGCGCAGTGGAAGCTGCTCGCGAAAGGGCTCGGCAACGACGGCGTCATCGCGTTGACGATCGACGACGCCGGTCCCGCACTGGCTGACACCGTCAACAGGCTGCTGCTTGCCTGTTACGGCACACGCTTCACGGTCGAGATCCGCACGCAGCGCGCGCTAGCAAACGGCGAACTGCGGGAAGGGTTCGAGATTCTTGTGCATGACGCCGAAGCCGATAGCACCAAGTCGGTGTCGGTGATGTCCGGTGGTCAGAAGGTCTGGATCAACGAGTGTCTGACACGTGGCATTGCGCTCTATCAGGCGCGGAACACCGGTCAGCCTTACCAGACGCTTTTCAGTGACGAGTCCGATGGTCCGCTCGATCCGCAGCGCAAGCTGCAGTTCATGCGGATGAAGCGGGAGGTGCTGAAGCAGGGCGGGTATGAGCGGGAGTTTTTCATCTCGCAAACGCCCGACCTCGTCGGCGAGGCCGACGCCGTGATCGACGTTCAGGCACTGGCCGCGTGACGCAACTTTTTTTTTAACCCTGTGGGGAACGCCCCCAGAGGGCGTTTCTCGCTTTTTCCCTACGAGAAACGCCATGTCAATCAATCGAAATTCCCGAACCCGTACCGAAACGGTGACGGTGTCGGTTCGTCCTGCCGTGCCTCGGTCTGGAAACACTCACCTCTATGTCCTGAACGGCTCGCTGTTGCGTGACGTCCTTGTCGATGACAAGTGGGTCACTGTCCAGACGGGCGACCCTTCTGATCTGCGCACCGCGTAAGCGGAGCACCTTCCCTTTTCTCGAGAAACCACGATGGAAAATTTACTTTTGCTGCTGTTGGCAGCAGGCTCTTCGTCGCTCTGCGCCTGTACTGCGCAGCCACAGGCGCACGCAGTAGGCGCGCGTCCCGCGATTGTCGTTCATGCCCCGCGAGGCGAGCCTGGTGACTTTCGCGTTTGTCCGGACGGCAGGCTGATCACATATCCGGTCAGTCATCCCAAAACCTGCACCTGAGCGGGCATTGAAACGCCTCGGCGCCCCTTACAGCCTGCCCCTTACTTAGCGTGTTGATGAAGGGTGATTGATTTTGCGAAGAGCCCCGCCAGTCTTGGATTGGCGGGGCTCTTACTTTTTCGAAAATATTTTTTGACGCAGACAAACAGCGGCGGCCCGGCCCAGTCGGGCTGCGGCGGTTGTCTTGAGGATGAGGCTAGCGTTGCCTTTGCCGCGAACGCATGGCGAGTTTTGGCGGGTCGCCGACGAGTGAAGTGCCTCCGTCAGACTGAGAAAAGAGCTCAAAACAGGGCCCGCGCCGGAAATGCCTGCTCGTTTTTAGATTTTCACGCGCAAAAGTATAAAAAATGCCGAGGATTTTGGTCCTCGGCATCGAATCAGCCCCGCCAGGCAAGGCCCCCATCAACACGCTAAGTAAGGGGCAGGCCCTTACAGGGGCCGGGGCTTTTTCCGGTAAACCAACGGAGCATCCAATGAAAAAGCAGATTGTCATTGCGACGGTGGCCGGCGCGCTGGTAGCGGGCGCTGGCCTGTTATGGACGCAACCCGCTTTCAGCGCGACAAATGATGTACAGGTCGCCTTTTCGCCGGACGGAGGTGCGGAGCAGCTCGTGCTGCAAACCATCCACAGCGCGCGGCAGTCGATCCGTGTGATGGCCTATTCGTTCACTGCGCCGCCAGTCGTTAGGGCGTTGCTCGACGCGAAGCGGCGCGGCGTGGACGTGGCAGTCACCGTCGATTACCGCAGCAACGTCGACGAAGACCGTAGTGGAAAAGCTGCGGCCGCAATGGGCGCACTCGCGTATGCAGGCGTGCCGGTCATTGTCGTTCGCGCATTTCCCATCCAGCACAGCAAGTTCCTGGTAGTGGACAACGCGACGGTCGAGACCGGTTCGTATAACTACAGCCAGGCGGCCGCGCGCGTGAATTCTGAAAACATGCTGGTGCTATCGAACCATCCTGAGATTGCGAAAGCGTATCTGGATGACTGGAAGGCGGTGACGTCGCAGGGTGAGCCGTACCGCGCCCGCTAACGGCGATACAGCCTCGCTATTTTTCTATGACCCTCGCGGGAGCGATCCCGCCGGGGTCGCTCCGCATTCACTTGTGGAGTTTTCATGGTTAATGCAGCACCACTATCAACGGCTGCAATGCCTCGCTGGCTCGCGCCGTATGCAAATGGCGAGAAGCAGGGCTGGGCGCAAGCGGTGATGGCGTACGCCGATTACTATTGCGTCGATGGGAGCGCTGACGATGATCCCGAGGTTGAGGAGCGTCTGATCATGCACCGCCCACCGATGGTGGGCTATGCGAGTCGTACTGGCACGCGCCGCAACCTTGATGCGCTGGCGCTTGCCGGCTGGCATCTCCTCGTCTCGGCGAAGGGCGAACACCGTACCGAAGGCATGCGTTACGCGATCGACAACGGCGCGTGGACCGCCTACCAGCGAGGCGAACCGTTTGACGAGTCCGCGTTCCTGGCGGTCGTCGACAAGCTCGGTGAGCGCGCTGACTGGATCGTCCTTCCGGATGTCGTGCAGGGCGGCCTCGCTTCTCTCGACTTCTCATTGCGGTGGATGGAGCGTCTGCGAGGCATGCCCTCGCAACTGCTCATCGCCGTGCAGAACGGGATGCAACTGGACGACGTCGCGCCATACCTCTCGCCCGTCGTTGGAATCTTCATCGGCGGATCAACCGAGTGGAAGGAATCGACAGCCGAAGCGTGGGGGCTACTCGCGCGTCGACGCAATTGCCATCTGCATGTCGGGCGGGTCAACTCGGCGCGCCGTATTCACATCTGTGCGGCCGCCGGCGCTGACAGTTTCGACGGCAGCGGGCCAAGCCGCTTTTCCAACGCGTTACCACGGCTAGACCGGGCGACCCGGCAGCCTGATCTTTTCGCAGCGGCCGACCAGTCGCTCGAAGAGGCACAGGCAGCAAGTCTGGGTCTGAGCTTGTAACGGACACGTGACTTTTTAACCCTTTCGGGAGCCGATCCCCGAAAGGGTCGCTCCCACCTTTTCCGGAGCGAACGATGGACCGTGATATTCATACGTTGATGGAAAACGCCATTGCGTCGATGCAGTCTTATATCGAGCAGGGCCACGTGCTGGCCGCAGGCGTAAGCGGCGGCAAAGACAGCACGTGTGCGATGGTGCTGATGCTTGAGGCAGTCAGGCGCGCAAAGCAGGTCGCGCCCGACGTCAGACACTACATAACGTCGTCGGATACGACAATCGAGAACAGCAGCCTTGCGCGACACATCGAGACAATGCTCGAAGAGATCGATCACTTTGCCGACAGGCAGGCAATGTCCGTGACGACCCACGTCGCCACGCCATCGCTCGCTGCGCAGTTCGTAGTATCGACTATCGGGCGTGGCACGCTGATTCGCACGCCTCAGAACGGCGTGCGAAATGGCAAACGCATTCGCGCTTGTGCGACTTCCTGGAAAGTCCGGCCGCAAGGCAGGCTTCGCACGCTTCTGGAGAAAAACGCAAGTGGCCGGTGTGAGAGAGGTCATTTCGGTGATCGGGAATCGCCTGGCAGAAAGTGCATCACGTGGCGCGGCCATGCTCGCGCGCCGTAAAAGCGCCATCGAGCCGGTGCGCGATGCTCGTGGCGCGCTGGCCATCTCTCCTTTGGAGATTGGTCGGTGGACGATGAGTGGACCGCTGACACTCTTCGCTGACCTATCGAAGCGGCCGTTTCCCTGCGCATCCCCGGAGCGGTCGATCGAACACCTCTCCGATCTGTATCGGGCGGGGCAACGATGCGATGTGCGGCGTCGTGCTCGGCGAAGACGGGCAGCGCGTGCCGCGTGCGGCTCGGCGATTCGGATGCGTATCCTGCGGTGTCGTTGGTGAGCGCGATCATTCGCTCGAGTTGTCTTGCCTTTTGCCGCTCCTTACCGTAAAGTAAGGAATATTGAAAGGAAGGAGGCGTCATGGCGTCCGCAACAATTACGTCGAAGGGCCAGGTCACGATTCCGGTCGGCGTTCGGAGTGATCTGGGGCTGGGAACCGGCGACAGAGTCGAATTCGTTCTGAACGAGTCAACTGGTCGCTACGAGCTGGTGCCGGCGACAAAATCCGTGGAATCGCTCAAGGGTCTGGTGGGAAAGCCGGCAAAGCCCGTGTCCATTGAAGATATGAATGCTGCGATAGTGGCGCGCGGAGCCGGTACCTGATGATCGGTCTCGATACCAACGTGCTTGTCCGCTACATCGCCCAGGATGACGCAGTGCAGTCACCGAAGGCGAGTGCGCTGGTCGAGTCGCTGACGGCTGACGAGCCCGGTTACGTAACGCAGGTTGCTCTGGTCGAAGTCGTGTGGGTCCTGTCCAGCCTGTACGCGGCAGATCGTGACCAGATTGCAAAGGTAGTTGAGGGTTTTCTCCGGACAAAGGAGCTGGTCGTCGAAGCTGCGGACACCGTTTGGAAAGCGCTTCGCGTGTTCACCTCCTCGAAGGCTGATTTCGCGGACTGCCTCATCGAACGCGTTTGCCACGACGCGCATTGCGAGTACACCGCGACATTCGACGCAAAAGCCGCCAAATCGGCTGGCTTGCGGTTGATCAAGTAACGTCGAAAACGGCCACTGCGTTGATGACCGACTGACAGGTTGGAAAACAACAATGCGAAACAAATTGCGAACGTGGCTGGTTGCGTGCTGCTCGCGGTCCAGCCCACAGCCGTATTCGCTGCTACGCCCGAAAGCTGGTTCGATGGAGAAGTAGCCTGGTTGCTAATGCGACATCCGTCAAACGAGGGTAGTTGGCGCAGGCCGACGATGGGGTCTTCAATGTTGATTCGGTGGAATTCATCAGCGGTCACGGCATGATCTGGCTTTGAGGGCGGAAGTTCGATCAGGGAAGCAACATTGGGGTTGTGATTGACGAACAACGACGTACCGTCGAGCGATCGAAAAGAAAGCAAGTCTGCAAACCCGTCTCGAACGATAGGCAATGGTTGCAGTATCCGCATGCTTCTGCTGCTTGATACGAGCGCGCGAACAGGGAGCGTGCAGCCCGGAAATGATGAAGGAAATCTATGGCTGGGTCGAGCGACTTCGAAGTTTTGCAAACCGCGCTCAATGAGGCAGAGGATGAACTGTGCTCCTCGGGTGAAACGTTAGTGAACAAGCGCCGGATTGTCTCGACTATCGCGCACACCCGCGGCCTGCATCTGACTGCCAGTTGTCGTTGAGCAAATTACTCGACCTTGCGCCGCCGTTTAGTGTCGCCTTTACATCGCCGCCAACAAAGGGAAGATGTGGGTCGACATCAGGCATTGCAAAGCGTGCTTGTGCGTCATCGGTTCCAGTTTGAAGGCGTGGCTTTAGTCATGGGGCGCACCGCTACCACGCATCGATTGACGGCAGGTGGATGCGCCGCAATGACAGGCATACCCGGACCGGATGTCCTTGGAATTTCGCCATCGACGCCGGAAATCTATGACGGCTCTTCGCCGGGCTTGATGGCGTTGAGTGCGTGGATGAATACACGGTCGCCCGTCTCGATTGCCTCGCAGTTGGGCGTACACCTGGTTCAGGAAGCGCGCGCTGTTGCCACCGCCACTGCCTGCGGTCACGCGTCCATCGGAAAGGCCAAAGACGGACGTGTGTCCGATCTCCGATTGCTGACGGGGAGCGGTGCGTCGCCAACTGGTCACTTCACCCCTGTATTCGATCGGCCGTTCTGCAACAGCGAACCGCTGCAGCGCAAAAAGTCCCTTGCCATGCACCGGGGAACGGCGTGCCGCGATGCGTCGCAGTCGCATTGTGTCGTTTCCTGCCGTAACGTTGGTCTTGTTCATTGCCGCAGCTAAGCCTATCGCTGCGGCGGGTATTCAACGAACCGCCTGCAAATCGCGCAACTAACGGTCTGTTGCCGGCACCTCATTGCTCAGCTTCGCCAGCGCCCGACTTCAGAGGGACGGGTCGGCCGGTGATATCCAAAGCTTGGTGGGTAGCGCGGCACGGTATGCATTACGGTGAGCTTCCGTCCCCGCCATGCGAGGGCGGTTTACCGAAGGAAGTTAACATTGACAAACAGTATTCCAGACCAATGCGCCACCGCGAATCAACGCGAAAGAGGCTCGACGCTGACATGCTGATTGTCAGCAGGCATCCGGTGCATTCGCGCATCACACGATTCGCCCCAAGTCAGCCGAAGTCCTGGTGAACGCGCTCGCACGTTGAAAGCTCATCAGGGGGAAAAAGCCTGTTTTCAGGCGCATTCACATTCGCTCACTGAACCATCGCGATACCATCGCTCACAGCAGGTACAGGCGAGCTCTGACTGGTTGTCGTTCGAATCGCCATCATCCTCCGGCAGCTCCGGTACGGGGTTCGCTTCATCATTGGACCATGCAGCCGGTATGACACCGGTCGCGTTCAACCCGTAATCCTCCGGACACTCAACGGCCGCGTCGATCTCGTCGTTGATGAGATCGCGCACGTATGTGTCCTCCTCCGGCCTGAACCGACGCCATCCGTGATCGGCGAAATGATGCAGTATCACGACGGATCGCGTATCGATCTCAATTGCTATGCGAATCTTCAAAAATGGATCGCTTGCCCACGGAGACTCCCATCGACCAGTCAGAAATTTTGCGCCCATCTTTCTCATCCAGAATTTCGATGAAAGAAGCTTACACGGCTCCGGGGCGAGTCAAGTCCGGCTCCCGAGATATATCCAGGTTGTCGGGGCGCGGCACGCTGCTGATGATCAAGCGGTGCTGGTCTCAGCCGCGCAATCTGTCACGAATGAAGAGCAGTACATTTTTGCGTCCGGATACGGGAGGGCACAGCTATGAACGCGGTCCAGGACTATCGTGATTGGAAGTTGGACATCGAACCGGTTGCCGCTGGCGGAATGTACACCGCCGCGGCCACAATCTCGTGGACGGGCACGGATGCAGACGACGGATACTTCAGCTACACGTTCAAAAATCTCGGCGTTTGACGCCTGCACTCCAGGCCCAATTCGTCCATAGTCATGCGGTGAGGAGGTCGCCGCCATGAAATCCGCTGCATTTATCCAGCAAGCCAGGCGTGAAGCGCAACTGGTGAGCGCGCTTCTGCTCGCGCGCTACATACTCGTCATCCACGACAGAAAGCTGATCACCGCCGAAGGCGAGACCTCGGAGCTTGACTTCGGCGCCGAACTGGAAGAGATCGATGCGGCACTGCAGGCGGCTGGCATTGATACGACGCAACCGCTGCACGCACCCGTCAGGCGACGGAATGAGTAAGCCGGCCATGGGGAGAGGTCCACCGTATCCCTTTGATGATTGGCTGACTGGTTTCCGTGATCGGACACATGCGACGAAACCCGCACCAGCGACGATACGATGTGGACTCAGGTACACCTGCCCGGGCGTCTTCCTTGCGACGCATGGAACAGTTCTCCCCGGACCATCGACATGGCACCTAACCGCGACCCGGCATCTCCAACGCTCTCCCGCTACCGAAGGAAGCGGGATTTTCTGGTTACGCCTGAACCCGCCCCCCGGCGTCGAGCCTGTCAGCAGGGGAGAATCTGCGCTTCGTCGTCCAGAAACACTGGGCCAGCCGGCTGCACTATGACTTCCGGCTGGAGCATGACGGTGTGCTGTGGTCCTGGGCCGTACCGAAAGGCCCGTGCTACGACCCGAAGGAAAAACGCATGGCCATCCATGTGGAGGACCATCCCGTTGAGTATTCGGATTTCGAGGGGACGATTCCCCGCAGGCATTACGGCGCTGGCAATGTGATTGTGTGGGACCGCGGCACATGGGAGCCGGTCGGCAACCCGCAGGCGGGGATGAGCGCTGGCAAGCTGGTGTTTCGCCTGCACGGCGAAAAGCTCGCGGGACTCTGGGAACTGGTACGGATAGCGAAGCCCGGCGACCTGCAGGACCAGTGGATGTTGTTCAAGAAGCGTGACGAATGGGCGCGACCGCTCACCGACTTTGATGTCATCAAGGCACTCCCCGACAGCGTGACGACGAGCCCGCTGGGGCTCATCGAAGACCGGGAGCCGAAGACGGGAAGCCCCACACGTAGATCGGGGCAAGAGCTGGACCTCTCTGCCGCGATCGCGGCGTCGCTTCCTGCGAAGCTCGAGCCACAACGCGCGACACTGGCTTCGTCGCTTCCCACGGGCGGCGACTGGATCACTGAGGCGAAACTGGATGGTTACCGGATGCTCGCGCGGGTCGACACGGGCCACGTGCGACTCTTCACGAGCGGCGGCCACGACTGGACGAAGAAACTCGCAAGCCTCGCGGCAGAGGTCGAAAGCCTTCCTCTGTCGAGCGGATGGCTGGATGGCGAAATCGTTGTGCTCACACATGGACTTCCGGATTTCGGTGCCCTCCAGGAAGCGATCGACGGAGCCGCAAGTGAGAAGATCGTCTTTTTCCTGTTCGACCTGCCGTACTTCGACGGCAAGGATATGCGTAACGTCCCGCTGTGGACAAGGCGCGCGCTTCTCTCCAGGTTACTCGAAGGCGACAGGGAGCGCATACGGTTCAGTCCGGATTTCGAGGCGCCACCGGCCCAGGTATTCGAAGCTGCTGCCGGTCTGGGCCTGGAGGGCCTGATGCTCAAGCGCCGCGATGCGCGTTACGAGTCAGGACGGACAAAGACGTGGCTGAAGGCCAAATGCCGGCTGCGCCAGGAGCTGGTCATCTGTGGCTTCACTGCGCGCGCAGGCAAGGATGGCGAAGTGGGCAGCCTTCTGCTCGGCTACTATGAGGGCGACAAACAGGGCAGCAGGCTTCGCGATGCAGGCAGTGTTGGCACAGGCTGGGACGCCCGGGCGGGTCGTGAACTGTGGGGGCGGCTCGCGCCGCTCGAAACAGACTCGGTGCCGTTCGACATTGCCGTGACGAAGTCGCGGCGCTGGTCGCGGCGCGTGGCCGGCAGCGAGCGCTGGGTGCGGCCCGAACTGGTCGCCGAGGTCGAATTCGCCGGGTGGACGGCAGACGGCATCGTGCGGCAGGCGTCGTTCAAGGGGCTGCGCGCTGACAAGCCTGCGCGCCGGGTTGTCCGTGAAGGCGGGCAGACGCTCACGCAGGCGCCTGCCGCATCCCAGATCAAGGTCACGCACCCGGAGCGGATCGTCGATCCATCGAGCGGCGTGACAAAGCTCGACCTGGTGCGGTTCTACGAGAGCGTCGCCGCGTGGATGCTGCCGCATCTCAAAGACCGGCCCGTGGCAATGGTCCGCGCGCCAGGCGGCATCGAGGGCGAGCTGTTTTTCCAGAAACACGTCGAACGAACGGGCATGCCAGGCATCAAGGTACACGACCGCAAGCTGTGGCCGAACCACCCGCCGTTGCTGAGCATCGACACCGTCGACGCGCTGATGTCGGCTGCCCAGATGAACGCCGTGGAGTTTCACACATGGAACTCCACGGTCCGCCGGCTTGACAAGCCGGACAGGGTCATCTTCGACCTGGACCCGGGGGAAGGCGTGAAATGGGGGCACGTCCAGGAGGCGGCGCTGCTCGTCAGGACACTTCTCCACGAACTGGGGCTGCAGGCCTGGTTGAAGACGAGCGGCGGAAAAGGGCTTCACGTCGTCGTCCCGCTGACGCCAAGGCTCGACTATGACGCGGTGAAGGCATTCTCGAAGGCATTCGTCCGGCATCTGGCGAGGACGATTCCCGAGCGTTTTTCTGCGACGTCGGGCGCTTCGAACCGTATCGGCAAGGTATACGTCGATTACCTGCGCAACGGGATGGCGCAGACCACAGCCGCCGCGTTTTCGGTGAGGGCGCGGCGCGGGATGGGCGTGTCGATGCCGGTTTGTGGGAGCAACTGCCCGAACTCAGGAATGGCGCACAGTGGACGGTCCAGACGGCGCGGGAGTATCTCAGCTTCCAGACGCAGGACCCCTGGGCCGCGTACTGGTCCACCGCCCAGTCGTTGGCTTCGGCGATCCGGCGCCTGAAATGATTAGAGCATCAAGCAGAGCGGTGGCACGTGCCTTGCACCATCTGGGCTCTGAACGCGCTATCTGTCAGGAGAAGTCCATGGCCGCCCGCTCAATTGCCTCCCTGTCTCTCTCCTTCGGGCTCGTTTCTATCCCGGTGACGCTCTACGTGGCAACCGAGAGTTCGTCTGATGCACGGTTTAACTTTTGGCGCCCGACGGTTCGCGCGTCAAGCCTATCCTCGAGCGAGCGATCTATCCACGATAGCGAGACGGCCGGGCGCCATCTCAAAACACGCGGAATGCTTTTTCCCGTTCCGGTTTTTATTATTGATTTCTTCAGGCATCCGTATTCGACGGAGCGCCAACGGGATACATTAACCATGCCCTCATCGACTTTCGTACAACCAGGTCTGGACGTATCTGCAAACGGGTGGCGCCTCCTGACTGAAATATGCGAATTAATGCTCGCCTCGATGCAAGTCGTCACCCTTCGAACCACGCGCTTCGCGCTTGCGGGTCCGCTGCCGGACGAGCCCGCCCGTCGCGAATTTGGCCTTATGAGCCGCGAAAAGGGCCAGGCGGTGTCCGAGTCTATCCAGGCACTTGGTTCGGGAATCGTCAATCTGGCGGTCGGAATCGCCAGGGACGGCAGCGAACATCTATGGGCTACATCCGCAGCGGCCGCCACGATGGCGTCGAGCCGTTCCTTTCCCCAGTGGCTCGAGCATCAGGCTGAACTCGTCAGGCTGGCCGCTGACTATCCCGCCTATCCTCTGAAAATGGTCAATTCATCCGCATGTCTGATGCAGCAAGTCCTCGCGCCGATTCACGGCCGCGCGATAGCCAACGCGAAGCGACTGAGCACGGCGCCGTGAGCCCAACCGTGCCTTCCGGGTCGCGTCGCAAGCATGACAACGCCCCGCGCCGTGACGGCCAGGATGGCGCGCCGAAGCTCGTGTCGAACTTGGACGGTGTTTCGGAAACCATGCTGTGGACGCTCTACGATCGGGCATGCGAAGCCCGTCGGCGCGACAGCGATTTCGACGACGTCGACAGCGTGCGCATCTGCGATGGCATTGACTACGACTTTGCGGGTCATTTCGGCAAACCTGACGGTTCATTTGCGGCGCGGGCGGCAGAGATTGATCATCTGTTGATGCGCTGGCTCGAACGACATCCGGATGGCCTCGTTGTATCACTCGGTGAGGGGCTGGAAACGCAGGCGCGTCGGGTCGACAACGGTCGCATGAACTGGCTTACGGTGGACCTTCCAGCCGCGATCGAGCTGCGGGAGCGCTTCCTGCCATCGTGCCGACGGTTCCGCCATATCGGCTCGAATGTCCTCGACGTAGAGTGGATGGACGGCATCGAGGCGGGCGCCCCGGTGTTTGTGATCGCGCAAGGGCTGTTCATGTATCTCGAACCCGACGCTGTGAAACACCTCTTTATCCAGATTGCTGAGCGTTTGCCGGGCGCGGAGATCGCTTTCGATGTCATCCCTCGCTGGTTTTCCCAATTGACGCTTTTGGGCGTCATGCAAACGCCGCACTACCGTTTGCCGCCCATGCCGTGGGGCGTCAACGGTGATGAAATAGAAGCGCAACTGCGCGCCTGGTCGTCTTCCATCGGGTCCCTGCGCGTGCTCGCGTATGGGGCGCCTCGTGGCTGGCCAAAATTGACGGAGGATCTTTTCCGCGCGAACCCGTTGACCCAACGACATTTGCCGTATCTCGTGCATGTGACATTGGATGGCTACTAGACGACGATCGTGCGGAGCAAATGCGGGGGCTTCGATGCCCCGCGATCAAGACATCACGCGCCGCTATGCATTGCTGGCAGCGGGCGCGTTTGCCGGATCGCCGCTAGCGATGGCCATCCCTGGGACGGACGGTTGGAGTGCGTTTGAAATCCGATGAAATCCTGGGCCTCCTGCTCGAGTTCGATGCCAGCCTTGAGCGGCTGCGCACCGAGCTACCGCCGCTCATCGCCGACCTGGACCACGAACTCGAAGTTAATGCCGCGCTGAACGTCGCGGTGCGAAACCGGGCACTGGACGTTGTCCGAAACCGTCGAGTACCCGCGAGCCTGGCCGACAAGATCGCAACTGATGGACAGGATGATCAGGCATACGAGGGGAGCACGGCGGTGTTCAGCCTCAGAAAAATGCTCGACTGGATGGATGAGCCTCGTCCCGCCATCGAGGGTGACGGCGCCAATGCGCTAGATTACCGATCGATACTGGTGCGGTACGTTACGGTCCAACGCAACCGCGCAATAGACGCGCTCGCCGCCTTGCGCGAGCGGTCCAAATGGCTGGCTGATGTCTTTGCGCGTTTTTCTCCGTGAACTCGGTTAGTGATATTTTAAGAAAATAATAAGTATAACTATATAAATACGCAACAGATTAGACAGGAGAAAATGGACCTGCCAGAGGGGGTGCGAATCGGCCGAAGAAAGGTGTTTCACGTGAAATTGCTTGTACCCGCCCAATGAGGCCTCCGCTTCGCCAGATGTTGGTCAATCATTTTTCTCGAATATAAAATCAATTAGTATTGCTAGTTAAACGTCAGCGATTCCACCACTACTCCGATGAACTGAAAATGTGGAATCCCGACGCAGGCGGAACAAGCCTACGCGCATGACGCAGATGAAGCGGGACGTGAAGGAAAACGCGGGCCGGCTTCAGCGCAATGCATTCCGACATTTCGCCGAGCCTTTTGTGCTGCTTGAGGAGATGTCATCGCTGGCGTCGTAGGTCAGACGGGCAAGCGCCGCATCGGACCATTCGTGCGAACCAGGCAGCGCCGGACTGAGCTCCTGCAGCGGCATGGGCAGACCTTCTGCTCGACAGTGAGGTGGGGGAACAAAGCCTAGCCCTGAAACACCGGCGCGCACGGCGACTTCCTGAACCAGTGGTCGCTCGGCCGCAGCGATCAGAAAAGCGCCGCTAATTCGAAGTACGGCTCAGTCGAGAACGGGCCGTGACGTATGTCGTAGCCTGGCCACCTGCGTGCGTTGTGGTGGCGCGCAAATGTCGCCGAAACCTGCCCGACCGCAAGCATGCCGGCTATGACTCGTATCGCCATGTCTTCAGCCGGGCCATGCACAAGTCGTATATGCCGGACACGATCGGGGAGTCGAAATCAAGCCGAAAGTTGTCGGTGAAGAGCCCTGAGAGCGCGTCCACATCATGCAGCAGGTCGCTTGCCCATATGAACGTTACAAGCTGCGCCGAAACGATGGCGAGTCGCGCACCCTCAATCGAGTCAGGAGAAACGCCATTAATCTGCGACCACAACCTTTTCGATTCGACGAAGTGATCGGTCCGGAGCCAGTCGCCCGTTCTCGCTCGTGCAATCAGCTGGGCAATGACCAGATGGCAGAGCAGGTCGACCCGCATCGGATCATCGGGTTTGTGCGTCATGGCCACATATCCCCGTCACAGCAACGATGGCTGGTCGTCTTCCGGCTGTTTTGCTACCGCCTTGCGAGGTGGCAGCGGATACGGTTCGGCGTGCATGGCCTCGGCAGGGTAGAGCTGCAGGAAAGAACGCGCCTCGTCGGCGGAACGGCACGACAGCCAGTCCGCGTAACCTGATGGCGGAACGATCACGACTGAGCGCTTTTCGTCCGCTGGTTTGTGGAAGCGCCTCATCAACGGATGCTCATCCGAATTGACCGTGAGCATCGTGAAGGCGAGTGACAGTGAGCCGTCAGCCTCCTTCCATTGACGCCACAACCCGGCGATCGCAAGTGGATCGCCGCTGGCCGTGCCAATTCTCCATCGGACGGCTTTCCCCGTCTCATAATCGGGTTCGAAGAAGGTCACGCAAGGAATCAGGCACAGTTGCAGATTCTTCCATGCACTGCTGAAACTGCGTTTCTGGTCGACTGAGTCGGAGCGCGCATTCATCGTGTCGAATACCTTCACACCCGGCGGGATATGGCGCCGTGGCACGATGCCAAATGATGCGGGCACGGTCTCGAACTCGTTGTCGCCGTGCCGGAAAATCGGCGCGTAGTAGTCCTTGTAGATTTCGCGCTTGTAGTCGAAGTTCGGTACCGGAAACAGGCTGAATACATCCCAGACGTCGTTGGGATTGGCTTCGTAACTGGTGCACATAGCGGGCCCCGGGTGGTCATTGTTCTCCGATCCCGCAGCTTACCGCAGTGATGCAGGCTGGGCGCCCACTATGCAGCCGTGAAACTATGATATCTTACGATATATGTGTTTGTATACAGTATAATTCTCCGGCATGCCTCAAAAGCGCTTCCCCGATTTCGAAACGCCGACGACAGCGGAGTTGCGCCGTCTATGGCGACAGCACGAGGATCCCGCGCTGCGGCGGTTGATGTTGGAGATCGAGCGGATGCGGCACGTTTTTGTCGAAATCGAAGCGTATCGGGTTGTCGTCGAACGCTGCTGGCGTGAGGATGTCGGCGGGCAACTGGTCGCGCTTGAAAAGCTCCGCGTGATAATGGAGACGGAGCGGTCAAGGCTCGGAATCCAGCGCTCAGAAATCCCAGACGCGCCTACCGGAGCGGAAACGCGAAGCGATGGCGCAAGCGGATCGCGATGACGGTATCTCCTGACCACGACCGGGGGTCACGCCGGACCGTCGCAACAAGCAATGGGATAGTCATGCATCAACAAGGATTGTTCGGGGCCACCCCCCTCTCACTGATCAATGATGATGAAGGCGGGATCCGCTATCTTCCGTCTGCCCTCTCGCCCCACGTTGCGCAGAGATGGTTCGCGCAGGCCCTTGAGAACGTGCACTGGACGACTCAGCGGCGCATGATGTACGACCGCGAGGTGGCCGTCCCTCGCCTTCTAGCGGCGTTCCCTGATTCGCGGGAGGCGATGCCCGAGCCGCTAAGTGAAGCGTTTGACTTTATCCGTGCTTTGGTCGGGGCACCGTTTAATCGAGTCGGATTAGACCTCTATCGTGACGGAAACGACAGCGTAGCGCCGCACGGGGACAAGACTATGCAGCTAACGCCGAAGCAACCCATTGCAATCTTGTCGTTGGGGGCGCCCCGGCGAATGTCAACTCGTCCGAAAGTTGGCCCCGGCCGAACTATCAACGTTGAGCTTCAACCGGGCAGCTGTCTTTTGATGAGTTACGCGTCGCAGCTGACGCACGAACACGGTATCCCCAAATCAGATGCGATTGCTGGCCCACGTATCAGCTTTGCATTTCGATGTTTTGAATTCGGATAGCTGTGGGGCGATCCCACGCTATGGGAGCAACCAGAGACGCCGCAACACCAGATTGCCCAGCTCAATCGTGTGCCTGTCAGAGCGAGTTCCGAGCGGCTGGCGGACCAGGCTGGAGCGTCCGGCTTTGCGGATGGACTTCCCGTGCGAGCGCGTTGACTATGACATGTGCGATGAACGGAATGCTGCGTTGATTCAGCCGTCCCCGCCATGAAAGAGTGTCAGTTAGTTGATAACTGACGTCACGCCTTGAATGCTGTGCGCCACCTGCAGCCACTAAAGCTTCATCCGTGGTTGCACGGGATGCGGCGTTTCGTGCGGAGCCGTGTTGATATTCAGATTGCCGAGAAGAAAGAAGTGCGGGCGCGATCTGGTGTGCCTGTGCCGGACTCGACAATGGTTGATCCCTGCGCCATGACATCTTGTGCCGGTCAATTTGAGAGACGAGCCGCCCGCCGTAAAGAATTTGAATAGCAGTCCAAAAGACGTATTTTCGGAATTGAACGGCTAAAGTTTTGGCGTAAAATCGTGCCATTAATCTAGGAAGACTTATCCTAATAGCATGGTTTGGTTTTCCGTATTTCCTGAAATTTCGGCCGCTCACGCAAGTAAAGTTGTGTCTAGATTGCAAGTAAAGTTGTGTCTATCCGGGCGGCCTTCCTTCGCATGCGACTTTCTCCCACGGTTGGAAGAAGGCGGGGCGTCTGATTTGCACGTCGTGATCGCTTCTCAAGCGTTCTGCTGTCTATTTTGTTGCGAAATCCTTTCGAAGTGTGCATCGCGACACAACTTTACTTGCAGGGCCAGGCCTCGATAGACACAACTTTACTTGCAATGGAAATTGCCACCGGATCCTTTACCAGTGAGCCTGTGCGGGGAATTTCACGACGCACCACGATAGGCACAACTTTGCTTTAGTGAGCGTTCGGCGCTCACGCAAGTAGCTGTGTGCTGCACCATCCGGACGCGCCGCAGCAGTTCGGACCTCCTCGAAGGGCGCGCGGCACAGGATCGTGCAAAATACGGCATCCAGAATGCGGAGGAGGGCACGTGGGCGTCAACTTCGACCTGAACGACTTGCAGGCATTTAGAGCAGTGGTGGAACTGGGAAGCTTCCGCAAGGCCGCCGAGGCGGTAAACATTTCGCAACCGGCCCTGAGCCGACGGATCGACAAGCTCGAAGAGGCGCTCGGCGTGCGTCTTTTCGAGCGCACCACGCGCAGCGTCACGCTCACCACCGTCGGTCGCGTCTTCGCGCCGAGTGCCGAACAACTGCTCGACGACCTCGACGTCGCGTTGCTCGGGATACGAGATGTTTCTTCGAGCAGATTGGGTCATGTGACCATCGCGTGCGTACCTTCGGTGGCCTACTACTTCCTGCCAGGCGCCGTCGCGAGCTATCATCGCCGCTTTCCGCGCATCAGGGTCAAGATTCTGGATTCTAGCGCCAACGAAGTCCTTGCCGCGGTCATCAGCGGAGAGGCCGACTTTGGCGTGAGCTTTATGGGAAGCCAGGAACCCGACGTCGAGTTCAAGGTGCTGCTGCAGGAGCGCTTTGTCGCCGCTTGCCGCCGGGATCACCCGCTCGCACGCAGGAAGCGCGTGACGTGGAACGAGCTTTACGAGTACGAGTATGTTTCGGTGGACAAGACTTCCGGCAACCGGCTGCTGCTCGATCAGGCGCTATCGGCCGTGGCGCCGCGCGCACCGAGCGTCTGCGAGACGCGCCATGTCACAACCATGCTCGGTCTCGTCGAGGCGGGGCTCGGAGTCGCCGCCGTGCCGTCCATGGCCATGCCGGGACGCAATCATCACATCCTCACGAGCGTACCGCTAGTCGAACCGGTGGTGAATCGGCGCGTGGGAATCTTGAGGCGTCGAGGGCGCCCGCTGACACCGGCCGCCCAGGAGTTCCACAAAACGATTGTCGAGATGAGGTACGGTGCCACCGTAAGTGCTGACAGATCAGACAATGATGCGCCGCTGAAAAAGCGGCCAGGCAGGAAGACCCCATCGTGAAGTTGGCAACGCCGCTTCGCTTGCTCTATGTGCAAGTTGTGCTGGCCATGGTGCTCGGTATGGCACTCGGCCACTTCTTGCCGCAAGCGGGCCCGCTACTCAAGCCCTTGAGCGACGGGTTCATTCGTCTCGTGAGGATGATGATTACGCCGGTCGTCTTCTGCACGATCGTCTCGGGGATCACGTCGCTTGCGAGCGGAAAGGCAATCGGCCGGACGATTTTTCAGGCGCTGGCGCTGTTTTATCTTCTGACTGCCGCAGCGCTCGCGCTCGGACTTGTCACGGCCTTCGTGTTGCGACCCGGTGCGGGGATGCACATCGACGCCGCCCATCTGGACGTGAGTATCCTCGCTCAATACGTGAAGGACCCGCATCCGCGCGGCGGCGTCGCGTTCGCAATGAGCCTCATCCCCGAGACGATGCTTGGCGCCTTCGACAAGGGCGAGGTGTTGCCAGTGCTGCTGCTCTCGCTGCTGTTCGGATTTTCGCTAAATGCCTATCCGAAGTTGGGGAGGCCGGTGCTCGCGTTCACCGACGGCATCGCTCAGATCCTGTTCCGCATCCTCGCGATGATCATGCGACTTGCTCCCCTCGGCGCATTCGGCGCGATGGCTTTCACGGTGGGCCGCTTCGGCATTCGCTCGGTCGGCTCGCTCGGGATGTTGATGGTGTCCTTCTACGTGGCATGCGCGCTGTTCATCGCGCTCATTCTCGCTCCGCTTGCGCGTCTGCACGGTTTTGCGCTTTGGCGGCTCTTGCGCTACATGCGCGAGGAGTTGCTCATCGTTCTGGCGACGTCATCGACGGAGCCGGTCCTGCCGCGCCTGATCGCAAAGCTGGAGGCGCTCGGCTGCGACAAGGGCGTAGTGGGGCTCGTGTTGCCCGCGGGCTATTCGTTCAATCTCGACGGGACTGCGATCTACCTGACGCTCGCTTCGATGTTCATTGCGCAGGCATGCGACGTGCCGCTTTCCGCGCTGCAAATCGCCACGATGCTCGCAGTCATGCTGCTGACGTCCAAGGGCGCGGCCGGCGTGTCGGGCAGCGGGCTCGTCGCGCTCGTCGCGACACTGACGGTGATTCCCGATCTGCCCGTCGCCGGGGTAGCGCTGCTGGTGGGCATCGACCGCTTCATGTCCGAGGCACGCGCCCTGACGAGCGTGATCAGCAACGCCTGCGCAGTGATCTTCGTTTCGATATGGGAAGGTGCCTGCGATCGCACGCGTCTCGCGCGGGTGCTCGGAGAAGCAGCGCCGGACGGCGCGGAAGAGCCCGCGCAGAATGCCCCGGGAAGGTGACATGAAGGATGCCCGAGGCTGTTTTCAGTGAGCGGAAACGCTATCGAGCCCGGTGGTTTTCACATCCGCCTGCACACCGGGTGACGCGAGATAGTCGAGTAGGGCTTTCGCTTCCTTCGGGTGCTGCGCACCGACGGGAATGCCGGCAGCGAAACGCGTGACGGACTGCAACGACTCAGGAATCTTTCCGACGAAGGTCGCGCCCTTGACGGGCAGCAATTCGCTCACCTGCTGGAAGCCGATTTCGTAGTCGCCGTTCGCCACCACGGAGGCTACGGGGATGCGCGGGATCATCTTCGCTTTCGACTTGACCTGATCCTCGATGCCGAGTTTCCGGAACAACTCACGCTCGATGTAGACGCCGCTCGCGCTGTCCGAGTACGCGATCGACTTCGCATGCAGCAGCGTCTGCCGGAGTCCGTCTGCCGAGCTGATATCGGGTTTCGCCGCGCCTTCGCGCACGACCATGCCGATCCGCGAATCGGCAAGCTCCACCCGCGATCCGGGGATCACCTTCCCCTCCTTGATCAACTCGTCAAGTGCATAGCCAACCATGATGACCGCGTCCGCGGGTTCGCCGCGCGCGAGCCTGTTGGGGATCGCTTCAGGCGATTTGCCCATCGACGGACCCAGCGCGGTGTCGAGCGTGTTTCCCGTCTCGGACGCGAACCTGGGGCCGAGCACCTTGTACGCGGCGGTAAAGCCGCCAGAACTCATGACGTGCAGGTCGGAGGCCTGCACGTTGGCCGCGGCAGCCGAGGTTGCCACGAGCGCTGTCGCGCATAGTTTCAGAAGCAGATTTTTCATGATCGAAGTCGTGTCAGATAGCAGGTAATGGACGCTAGTACAACGACATGCGCTTTAATGCGCCGGCGTCAGCGTTGCTGCGCGCCTGCGATAGAGTGCGAACGTCGCCAAAAGCGCGCACGCTGCGGCGAAGCTCATCCAGTAGCCAGGTGCGGCCTTGTCGCCCGTCATGTGAATGAGCGCTGTCGAAATCGCTGGCGTGAATCCCCCGAACACCGCCGTCGCGAGGCTATAGGCGAGCGAGAAGCCCGCAACGCGTACCTGAACCGGCATCACTTCCGTGAGCGCGACGACCATCGCGCCGTTATAGATGCCGTACATGAACGAGAGCCACAGTAGCGCGAGCAGCATGTTGACGAAGCTCGGTGCGTGCGCGAGCAGCGATAGCGCCGGGTAGGCGGTCGCGATGGCGAGTAACGTCATGGTGACGAGGAGCGGCCGGCGGCCGATCCTGTCGGAGAGCGCTCCGCCGATCGGGAGCCAGATGAAGTTCGACACGGCGACACACAGGGTCACGAGCAAACTGTCCGCAGTGCTCAAATGCAGGACCGTCTTGCCGAAAGTCGGCGCGTAGACCGTGATGAGATAGAAGCTCGCGGTTGTCATTGCGACCAGCATCATGCCAGCGATCACGACGGGCCAGTTCTGGACGAGCGTGCGGAACACTTCGTTCATGCTCGGACGATGCTGGCGCGCCTTGAATTCCTGAGTTTCCTCGAGATTGCGACGCAGCATGAAGATGAACGGCACGATCATGCAGCCGACGAAGAACGGAACCCGCCATCCCCACGCCGCAATGGCTGCTGTGTTCAGCGACTGGTTGAGCGCGAAGCCAAGCGCCGCGGCCACGACAATCGCCACCTGCTGGCTCGCGGACTGCCAGCTCGTGAAGAAGCCTTTACGGCCGGGTGTAGCCATTTCGGCGAGATAAACCGACACGCCACCCAGCTCCGCGCCTGCCGAGAAGCCCTGCAGCAGCCGGCCGACGAGCACCAGCACCGGCGCCAGAAGGCCGATCGTCGTGTAGCCCGGTACGAACGCAATCAGGATGGTGCCGCTTGCCATGATGGAGAGCGTGACGATGAGACCCTTGCGACGGCCGACGTCGTCGATGTACGCACCGAGCACGATGGCGCCCAGCGGGCGCATGAGAAAACCCGCGCCGAAAACCGCGAATGTCATCATCAACGACGCAAATTCGCTTCCGGCCGGAAAAAAGACGTTGGCGATTTGTGTGGCATAGAAGCCGAACAGAAAAAAGTCGAACTGCTCCAGAAAGTTTCCGGCCGTTACCCGGAAGACCGCTGCAGCCTTTGAATGCCCCGGCGAAAGGGTAGAGGGTGAGGGGTGCATCGATGTGTCTCCTGAAATTCCGAAATATGCGGCCATGCGCTCTTTGTCATTTCGTATATGTTGGGTCATGGCCGCCGAAACGATAAGTGCAATTTTCTGAACGATTGATGTCTTACAGTTATCAATCCATATAACCTGCGAGTCCGCCGTGCGTCAGGGTTGAACCAGTGCCCGGCGGTGCTTCAGATGGCAGCCGTCAGGCCACGAAGCAACACTGTGAAGCGGGTGTACGTGTGTCCATATTGCGACCACGGTTGAGGTGATCGTCGATTTCCGCGGCACAGCCGAGCATGCGTGGGTACAGAAAGATCGTGAACGCTGCGGTTTCGAGATCCGCCTCGCTGATGTCGCCGCGTCTAAGCGGCTGCCACAGCATCTTCAGAAGCAGCGCGGCGATCACAGCATCGACATTGACGCAGTAGACGGTGCGCGAGACGCCCGCGTCGAACAATGCCTGTACCAGCGCACGGTAGTACGCATGAAACGCGTTGTACTCGCCTCGCCTCTCGTAAAGCCCGGCGATGAACACCTCGCGTGGATCGTGATTGACCGGCTTGTCCTTGAACACCGGGTGATTCACGCCCGGCAGTTTGGCGATGTCGAGGCTGCCCACATGCTTCTGACGGGCCTTGTACTGTGCGTAGTGCTCAACGGAACGCCGCGCGAGCGCGTCGAGGTCAACGCCGTGTTGCGCGTTGGCAGGATCGTCGAGGCCGCTGTCGCGAAACGCCTCGTTGAGAAACGCGATACCTTCATAGCCGTTGCCGCCGTGCGTATAGCCGGTGTGCGTGAGAAAGCCTGTCAGCGCCTTGTTCAGTTGCACGCGTTCGGGCGATTCGGGGCCGTCAGCGGACACCGCGCCCTTCGCGCCCTGCGCCGAGATCGCGCCGGGTCCGTTCGTGAGCAGCAATCCGGTTAGCGTGCTGAATGCGAACAGGTCGTCATCGGATGGCTTCAGGCCGAGCAGTGCCGCGAACGCGGTTTCCGTCAATGAGCGTTCGCCGAGCAATGCTTCCGTGGAAAGATCGCAGAAGCTGTCGGGATGGTGGCGCGACGCGTCCGCCGAGGCGCCGATCAGCGTGCCGAAGAGCTTCGTCCACCATGGCAGGTTCTCCGCCGTCAGACGCGAGATGCGCTTGCGCATGAGCGGGCCCCAGACGAGTGTCGTCGTGATCGCCGCGAGCACGGCGTCCGCGCGCGGATACCCCGGGCCGTCGGCAACCCACCGGACGAATACCGAACTCACGCCGCGGGCGGCGAGCCCAGCGAGCATGGCTTGCGCCTTCGCGTCGGGTCCGTCGGAGAAAAGTACAGCGCTGCCTTCAGTGTCTATCGCGTCGACGTCGAAATCGCGATCGAACGCGTCCGCGAGTTTCGCAGCGGCGAACCGGTCGATCATCAGCCTCGCCGCCTCGCGCGCCGCGCGCTGGCGGTTCGGCCCGACGATCGCCGCTGCGGCGGCAAGCACCGCGTTGGGTGCGTTACCCGCTTCTCGTGCCGCTTGCGCCGCCGCCAGTTCAGGCGTGCCGTATAGGTTCACTGCCGCGCCGACCGCGACGTCGATGAGCTTCTCGTCGTTTGCGCCGCCGAACTCGTGTAACAGTGCGAGGCACACGTTCGCTTCGAAGGAATGCGTCGCCGCTTCGAGCATCGATACGCCGTGCAGGCTGCTGACCTGAGTCCTGGCGTCCATCTGCGAGGCGCCCGAGGCGTCCTTCAACGGCTGCCGAGGCGGGATCGCCCCGATCTGGTCATTCACCCGCGCGACCTGTTCGTCATACGGGGCTACCGCTCTCACGACTGCAAGCGCGAGATCGTCAGGCAGATCGAGCCCCTGATCCGAGCCGAACCACGGCTTGAGTGCGAGGCTACCTTCGGGCTCGAAGTCGGGCATCGTTGCATTCGCGCGCATCACCGCCGTGAGCGCGGCAGGAATATGGGCGATGTTCGTCACCACCGCCCCCTTCGCCGAGCAGCACGGATCGTCGGGCGTGAAGAGCCGTTCGACGCCGAACTTCTCCTTGAACCAGCGTTCCTTCGCGAGCGCATCGTCGGCGCCGCCCGCCATCGCGCCCGCATGTCCGACTGCGCGCGTGAGACCGCTTTTCCAGCGGCCCACTACGCACGCGACCACGGGCTTGTTGAAGTGCGCGTCGGCCTCGTAGTATCCGCCCGGCTCGCAGTACAGGACGGCGGCCTTGCTGCGCGCGTCGTTGGCAAGGGCAAACGCGAATTCTGGCGCGGCATAGTGGATGTAGACGTCCTTTCCGCTGGAAATGACGGTCGATGTGCCCCAGCCGCTCATGCGCAGATACTGGGCGATCGTGGTGCTGAAGCCGCCGGAGTTCGAGAAGATCGCGATCGATCCCTGCCGCAGTGTGGCGCCCGGATCGTCACCGCCGAGCGCGCCGCCGATCCGCACGCGCTGCCATGAGTCCGCGACGCCCAGCCCGTTTGCGCCGAAGATGTCGATGCCCGCCTGTTGTCCCATCGCGCGGATCTCACGCGCGTCGTGCACGGCAATCTTCTCCGTAATGATGAAGATCTTGCGCAGATCCGGATTCACGCGGATCAGCTCGGCCACGCCGTCGCGCGCGGCGGAAGGTGGCAGATACACGACGCCGCAGTTGAACCTATGGCCGGCTTCCAGGCCCTCCCGCACATTGTTGAAGACAGGAATGTCGCCCACGGGCGTTGCGAGCACCTGTCCGCCTTTGCCGGGCGCCGTGCCGAACACCACATTCGCGCCCGAGAAGGCGTGACTCACCGGCGTCACATCGGACGACTCGCCGCCCAGGATATTGAGCACGCAGACGCGATCTTCACGGGTAGCGATGTCCGCCAGCGACTGTATCCCGACGAAGTATTTGAAGTGGCTGTTGCCTTGTTTGTGCATGTCGATCTCCTCAGGCCGATGCCATTTGCGATTGAGTGTCGCGTGCGCCGATGCGCGCTGCGACCTGCGGGCGTCCACCCGCCTGCATCCATGCATCGGCCTTGCGTGCGTACTGGATGACTTCGCTGATGTCGGAGTCGAAACCGAAGAGGCGGTAAGGCAGGCCGAGCGCATCGCAGGTATCGCGCAGTGTGGACATGCCGCGCACCAGGTTGGGACCGCCGCGCCCGAGGACGACGTAGAGCGGTGTCGGACCGTGCTCGCTGAAGTGCTCGCGCAGCGCATCGGCCATCGCGCGCAAGGTTTCGTAGATGTCGGTGTTGTTCGACTTGCCGCCGATGATGAATAGCACGTTCGACTGCTTGAGCCAGTGCCGGAAGCAGATGCGCGCCACTTCCTTCATCTTCTCGTACGGAGGATTGCCGCCGAAGTCCGACGAGATGATGGCTGCGTCGCCCAGCATTTCCGTGACGAGCGAGTTCGCGCCGCCGCCGAAGGTGGGCGCGAGGATGGTTCCCTTATCGTTGATCACGTACACATCGCTTTGTCCCTGGTGCGTGCGAAGCTGATTGATCTCCTGCTCGAAATCCGAGTAGTCAGCGGCGAAGAGATGGGGCGGGAGACCGAGCCGCGAGAAACGCGGATCGTCGCGATCGAATCCGCACTTGAAGTCGCATGCCACGGGCGTGAGACGCCCCTTTTTATCTTCGCGCATGCGGATCGGGTTCAGTTCGAGCGTTGTCATGCCGAAATCATGGAAGAGTTCCCAGAGCTTCGGTAATTGCTGCACGAGCGGCGAGATGATTTCACGCGGCGCGCCGATCTCGCTCAGCGCATTCGCTACGACGAACGCCTTCAGTCCGGTCAGCGCATCGAACGGCACCATCGCGACGTGCTTTGGATCGACCTCCTCGATGTCCATTCCGCCCATGTGCGACAGCGTCATGGTGGGAGCGCGAAAGCGCGTGGAATCGGTGATCGAAAAGTAGACTTCGTGTTTGGCGGGTACACCCGCTTCGAACGTCACGCCGTTCGCCTTGGCCCTCACATGCCCTACAACGTGCTCGGCAAAGTACAGCCGTTCTTTTTCCGCGAGCGCCGTCTTGAGATCTGTCGCGCGGCCGAGCAGGCCGGCTTTGCCTTTCTTGCCCACGCCGCCCTTGAACACCGGTTTGATGAATATCTGACCGTGTCGGTCGATGAGTGACTTGATCTCTTCCTCGCTGGCGCCGGGGCCCAGCACCTCGCTGGACGGAAAGCCGACAAATTGCAGCAGGCGTGCGCCGTGCAACATTCCGGTGATCTGCATGTGAAGTGTCTCCTGAATTTAAAAGAAGTGACGATTGAAGCAGGCACCACGTATTCGTTCGGCTCGCTGCGGCGGGCGCGAGTTGCTCCGCTGCCGTGGACGCGCTCGAAAGCGGCGGCAGGATTCACACAGCGAAGTGGATCAGTCGAGATGTGCGTCGGCGACGGTAGGCGGCGACCTTGATCGAGGCCTGCACTTGGATGCGGCAAAGCGCTGGTCTGCGCTTCGCGCCTGTCTCCGATGCGTTCTCAGTCGATGCGTGTTATGAACGTCTTGAGAATCGATATTTGCTCAAGACGTCCGAAATGAGAAGTGCGATTTTTGGATGCATTGATGTTCATAAGTTATCAATTCGAGCGTGGCTGCTGCGTCGTTGTGGCCCGCTTCTCACTATTGGCAGTACCGGTCTTCCGAGATCTGAACCGATTTGCTGAACACGGTGGGAGTAACGTCTGCAGACGACGACCCTTTGCCGGCACTGGCCGACCAGGCTCGCGTCGAAGCCGGGGGTGGCGCTCTGCATAAGTCTTGTGGTTGTGGATACAGCGGGAAACTGCGCTTTATGTAAATATTGCTATCGTTATCCGCCTGGTGCGGTGCCAAGCCGTACCCGATAATCACCTAGCAGCAACTGGTAAGCGTCGGCTTGCGCGGCAAGCTTCGTCCGTTCCTCCGACATTGATCCCAGCGACTCTCGTGCGCGCGCAAGCTCCTCTACCCGCGAGCTGATTGTTGCCTGCCTTCAGGTGCCGGGGGATCGTCGTTTTCGACCCGGTGTTGCCGAGCGCGATACTTATCGCATCGATCGATGCGTGCTGCCCCTGCGCGACGAGTGCGTCGCGGGCACGTTTCACCTCTACGCGGGTCAGACCAGTTGGGCCATCTGTTGCCTGGCTCGAATATCGTACTGGATTACGTAATATGCAAATTTGTGCCGATGCGGCGAGTCAATGTCTGTTCTGGTGGCGGGAAAGTCACATTGGATAATTGCCGTTTATCGAATGTGACTACCGAAAATCCCTCAGGCGACCAGACGACGAGTACGAATAGGTCGCGCTGCTGGCTGCGTGCTGCGCATGCCAGCCCCCGGCACCACCATGGACGGAACTGTACAGCTCGACTCGGCGCAATCCGTCTTGAGACGCCAGGTTGTATTCAAAATTGGGCAGCCTGAGCCCATATTTATGCCCATTAAACGTGGTAGCAGCTTGCAGGGTGACAAGCGCTGCGACAAAAAGGATGCAGCGCGCGTGGCGCGCCCACCGAAGATGTGGCGCGGCGCGGGCGCAGCTCATTTGCTGCATCAAGGAAAGACCATAGACGAGGTGCCGTTCAGTGCCTCGGATCGGGTCCAATTTGATCAGGACGACTTGTGATTCTAGTCGCACTAGATCGACGTAATTTCCGAAGCCTGTTGAGGCTAACCGGCAGGCCAATCGCCGAAAGAATATAGCGGGCCTGCGAGAAGTCGCTTTCAGGTAGCGCTCAAAAATGCGGTTGAACTCCGCAACGAGCGTACGGGCACGCTCCGGCAAGAGCGCGTCTGGCCCCAACGTCAAAGCGGTCTGTCCAAACTTGACAGGTCCGGCCTTGATCATGGCGCGCAGCGCGGCATTCGCACTGCCGCTCCCAAACAGCTCAATGCCGTATGCACGGATCATGGCACGCACGATGGCTTCGGCAGCGGGCGTAAGCGGGGGCATGGCTTCAATGAGGCGCAGCTGCGGTGAGCGAACATCCGGCGCGGTGAAGCGTCCAATATCGTCGACGTCGGCTTCCAGACGCTGCACCGGCAGGTTAACGCTGAAGAGCAGGAGCTTGATGCATTCAAAAAGCTCTGCTTCCGAGGGGACGATGATTGCGGTGTCCGTCTTTCTTTCTCCTTCGTGGTGACTTCAGCCCAGACGGTTCCAGAGGCATCGAACCGGAATCGGATTGACCGTGAATTCCGTTAGTGTCCAACTCGATTCAGCCAGGGTTTGCCGAACGGCGTGCTAGATCCGTCGGACATACC
Organism: Paraburkholderia sp. PGU19; assembly: GCF_013426915.1. Taxonomy (GTDB): domain Bacteria; phylum Pseudomonadota; class Gammaproteobacteria; order Burkholderiales; family Burkholderiaceae; genus Paraburkholderia. Next base: position 668,737 of record NZ_AP023183.1, on the reverse strand, counting down.
GTTCCGAAACGACCGAACGTTGCTGGATCCATGCGACGGCAAGTTCCAGCGCTTCATCGCGTGCCTCCTGGGCGTTGGCAAAGTCCCCATCGACGCCGAGCGTGCGAGTATCGCCGACCCGGTCGGTGACAATGGCCGCTGCCGCGTAGCGGCCCTTCCCGGTGGGTGTTACCACCGGCCGGACCTCGCAGCCGTGATACTCAATCACTTTGTCCGTTTGCATATGACACCTCCGGCAAAAGCGTCGCGCCGCGCGCCGGAAGCGCTCAAGGCGACGCAGGTTTGCTGCCGTTCCTGTAGCACACGGCATTCCGCATGGCGCCGCGTGCCCAGGTGACCGGCAATGCGCGAACACGCTACTACGACGGCATGCCGTCGCCGCGAGTCTACGCAGGCTGCCCCGGTGACCTCGCGGCCGTGCGTCACGGCGGGACGACAAGGTCATCGTTGCGATCGCGCAGCCATTCAGCTCACGAGTCCCGGCACCACGATATCGGTCGTGTGGCCACCCGGCGCGTAGGGTGTCTTCAGGCGTTCCCCACTGCCGTTGCCGGGAGTCTTCCGCTTTCCTGATATGTCGTCCGGGTGAAGCGCGTCGAGGAACGTTCTGCCCTTGCCGGTCAGGTACGCGCGGCGTGTGCCCGAGGCGCAATGTTCCAGCATGGCCAGTTGGCGTTCAAGCAGCGCGTCGAGCTCGGCGCGATCCATGTCGAGCTGGTCCGGCGCCTGGCGGACCAGCATCAGCGTCGCAAATTCGTGTGGGCTGAGCATTTCCGTCTCCCGTAAAACATGGCTTGGATAACACGGGCACGGTGCAGAAAAACAATGCACAGTGCACGCCGTACAAGGGGCGCGGTGCGATGCAATGTGGTGCTGTCATGCGAAGAAGCGCACCGGCACGTCCCGCGACAGGCGATTACTGCGGGGGCGATCGCCCGCCCCGGCGCAGACGCGAGGTTCCCGACGCTGTCGTCGGTGCTGTCGACGTCACGGCGAGAAGGCCTTTCGCTGCGCATCGCGCGCAGGCTCCCACGATAGCGCGCAAGGACACTGAGTTTTCGCCGTCGTCGCCGATCGAAGTCGCTGCGCCGAACGGTGCTGAAGAAAAGTTGCTCATGACCGGTCCCTCAAGCCATTTAAGCCGGGGCCTCTCACGACGAACGAACCGGATCACGCGCTCCAGTCCGTCCGTCGATGGAGAAGCTCCACCGGCAAACAAATCGAAACACGCAGCGCTAATCGCGACTGCCTGAGCGATGAATAAAATAGCGCAAGGGACGGAAATTTCAAGAGGCCCTGCAACATGTCACCCGGGAGGCTTCATGGACCTTTTCGATACGCTTCAGAAACAGATGGACAGCGTGCGCCTGCCTCTTTTTGCCGTCACGGTCACGGCCGCTGCCCTGGTGAATACGCCGCTCCTTGCGATACTCCACTGGCACGGTTTCCGGCGCGCCACACCGCTTGTCCTGCCCGGCGTTGAGCTCCCGCCGCGACCGGTACCGGGATCGGCCTTCCAGTTCAATGCGCCCTGGCGCAGTTTCGAGACAGTGGACGCCATGCTGCTTGATGCCGCCTGGCAATCGGGTGCGTGGGAGGTCGAGCGGGTCGAGCGGCGCGGCTGCAACATGATCGGCGCCGGCGCCGCTGAGGCGCTCGCGTGCCGTCAGGCGTTTGGCGACTATGGAGAGGACGTAACGCGCGACCCGCAGTCTCTCGATGAGGAAACCGATCGCGCCGGACTGATGCAGCTTGCCGCGCGCATAGGCTATCTGCGGTGGCTGTTCCGGCCCGTCAAGGGCGGATTGTGGCGCACGCTCAATGAACCGGACGACACCCTGGATGCAGATGGCGGACGCCAGCCACCCTGTCCCGTGCAGCCTGAGCCTCGCGGCCCGGATGGGCGCGGCCGCACCGTTTATCGCCTGGGCGCCGTCCGTCGCATCCTGCTTTTTCGTTGAAACAATTTGTTACATATAGCGAATTTCCGTCCACTTGAAGACCGCGGCAGGCGCCTCTATTTCGTGTCCCGCCAGACACTGGTACGGCTGCAACCGTGGCGCTTCACGCGCCGTTATCGCAGCCGGATTCCCTTATTGGTGATCCTTTAATCGCTCAGGAGATGGAAATGCAGATTCGTCCCCTCTACGACCGGGTTATCGTCAAGCGAATCGAGACGCAGCGGACGACAGCCTCGGGCATCGTGATTCCCGACTCGGCGGCAGAAAAGCCGGAACAGGGTGAAGTCGTCGCGGTCGGCAGCGGCCGCCTGCTGCAGGATGGAACGCTGCGCGCGCTACAGCTGAAATTCGGTGACCGGGTTCTCTTCGGTAAGTACGCAGGCCAGACGGTGAAGGTCGATGGCGAAGAATTGCTCGTCATGCGCGAGGAGGACGTCATGGGCGTCCTCGAAGCCGATACCGTCAGCCGCAAGGCGGCCTGAGATCTATAGCCAGTTGCGAACATCCGATGTTCTACACGTCAACGACTTTATCTGGAGCAACAACATGAGTGCAAAAGACGTCAGATTTCATGACAGCGCCCGCGCCCGTATCGTCAAGGGCGTAAACGTCCTCGCAGATGCCGTGAAGGTGACGCTCGGGCCGAAAGGCCGGAACGTGCTGATCGAGCGCAGCTTCGGCGCGCCGACCATCACCAAGGATGGCGTGTCCGTCGCGAAGGAAATCGAGCTGAAGGACCGCTTCGAGAACATGGGCGCGCAGATCGTCAAGCAGGTCGCATCGAAAACGGCCGATGTGGCGGGCGACGGGACCACCACAGCCACCGTGCTCGCGCAGGCGATCGTGCAGGAAGGCATGAAGCATGTCGCCGCCGGCCTGAATCCGATGGACCTCAAGCGCGGCATCGACAAGGCCGTGACTGCCGTGCTTGATGAACTGCGCAAGCTCTCGAAGCCGATTTCGACGAACCGGGAAATCGCGCAGGTGGGCGCCATCTCGGCGAATTCCGACGAGGCGATCGGGAAAATCATCGCCGACGCGATGGAGAAGGTCGGCAAGGAAGGCGTCATTACGGTCGAGGACGGCAAGTCGCTTGAGAACGAGCTCGATGTGGTCGAGGGCATGCAGTTCGATCGCGGCTACATCAGCCCGTATTTCATTAACGATCCCGAGAAGCAGGCCGCGCATCTCGACGACGCGTTGATCCTGCTCCACGACAGGAAGATGTCGAATATCCGCGATCTGCTGCCCGTGCTCGAAGCGACCTCCAAGGCAGGCAAGCCGCTGCTGATCGTCGCGGAAGATATCGACGGCGAGGCACTGGCCACGCTGGTGGTCAACGCGATGCGCGGCATCCTGAAGGTGGCGGCCGTCAAGGCACCAGGGTTTGGCGACCGGCGCAAGGCCATGCTCGAGGATATCGCCATCCTGACTGGCGCAACCGTCATTTCGGAGGAAACAGGCAAGCAGCTCGAGAAGGCCACGCTCGAAGATCTCGGCCGCGCAAAGCGCGTTGAGGTGCGCAAGGACGACACGATCATTATCGACGGTACGGGCGACACGCAGCGCATTGAAGCTCGCGTGAAGTCCATTCGCGTGCAGAGCGAAGAGGCGACGAGCGACTACGACCGCGAGAAACTGCAGGAGCGCGTGGCGAAGCTCGCGGGCGGCGTGGCCGTCATCAGGGTCGGGGCTGCAACCGAAGTCGAGATGAAGGAAAAGAAGGACCGCGTCGACGACGCGCTGCATGCCACGCGCGCGGCGGTCGAGGAAGGCATCGTGCCGGGTGGCGGCGTGGCGCTGCTACGCGCGCGCGCGGCGGTGACCAGCCTGCGGGGTGCCAACAGTGATCAGGACGCAGGCATTCATATCGTGCTGCGCGCGCTCGAAGCGCCACTGCGCGTAATCGCCTCGAATGCCGGCGACGAACCCTCGGTGGTTATCGCGAAGGTGCTCGAAGGTCAGGGCAACTTCGGCTACAACGCGGCTACCGGCGAATACGGCGATCTCGTTGAGGCGGGCGTGGTCGATCCCACCAAGGTCACGCGCACGGCGCTGCAGAACGCCGCATCGATTGCCGGGCTGATCCTGACGACGGACGCGACGGTCGCCGAAGCCCCGAAGGAAGAGAAGCCGGTCCAGTCCGCCGCACCGGCACTCGAGTAATGATGCAGTCGTAGGTCCTGCATGCGCCGACCCACCCTCACGGGCGGCGCACTCACTTTGGCGCCGCACACTGTCTCCGTCATGCGGCGCCGCTTTTACCCGGGGACAGACATGAAACTTGAACTTCGCATTGACTCAAAACCGCTCGACATCGAGATCGATGACGTCGTGGCGGGACTGCTTGCTGTGCGCCTCGACCTTCCCGCCGGTGTGGACAACCGGGACGCCCTCGCGCGCTATCTCAGCGAGAAGGGCGCGCCCTGGACGCTCGACGAGGAGCACATGCGCAGGCGCATCCTTCGCCGGCTGATCCTGGACATCGCCGATCCGGCGCTGGTCATCCGCCATCTCATGGCTGAAGAATGAACTGCCCCCAACAGGTGGTTGTGGCGGCACGCGCCCATCTCACAGCCGCCCCGCTGTCCCGCAGAACCAGACATCACGATGCCCGGCAATCCCCATTCGCCCGTCCCGTTATCGGTCAGGCTTCCCGCTGGCGTGCTTTGCAGGGACTACCTGAAGTTTTCACAGCTCTCTGTTGCTGATGAGCTTTCCGCCAGGGAGTCCCTGGACGACGCGGCGCTGGAGGAAGCCATGACTGCCATCGGCTGCGGGTCAATGCGCGCGGGGCGGCCGGCGATGACGGTCTTCTTTGATGGCTGCAGGTTCTGGCTCGCCGGTCACTTTCACCGCTACGAGGCGGCTCGTCGCGTCGGTGCCCGTCATCAGGAATTCTGGTGTGAGATTCAACCAGGCTCGAAGGGCGACGCTGTGCGGTATGCGTCAAAATGGGGAGCCGCTAGTTTCATGCGTTTCCGTAACGACCCTTCCACCTCGGCTGGCTAACCGCCATCAGTCCATACCTGCGCCGGGGCATGTACGCTCGCAGATCGCAGAGGCGGAGCGCTCTTTTCTGGGACGGTTGAAGGTTGGATGCTCGTTTCGAATCCTGCCATTCCGCTCGCGCCGAGCTCCTGCCGCTTTTACTGCTGGCCTATCAGGCGACTATCTGGACTAGCGCGAGTAGACATTGATTTCCGGGAAGAAGAATGCGATTTCGACAGCTGCCGTCGCGGGAGCGTCCGAACCGTGAACCGCATTAGCGCCGATGCTGTCGGCGAAGTCAGCGCGGATCGTGCCCTTGTCGGCCTTCTTCGGATCCGTTGCCCCCATCAGTTCACGATTCTTCAGGATCGCGTTTTCGCCTTCCAGAACCTGAACCTGCACCGGGCCGGAGCACATGAATTCGACCAGATCCCTGAAGAACGGGCGCGCTGCGTGCACAGCGTAGAACTTCTCTGCGTCAGCGCGCGACAGATGAACCATGCGCGACGCCACGATCTTCAGGCCAGCGTTTTCGAAGCGGCTGTAGATCTGGCCGATCACGTTCCTGGACACTGCGTCCGGCTTGATAATCGACAGGGTGCGTTCGATCGCCATAGAAACTCCAGGAAATGCGATGTCTAGCACGATCGTCCCTTCGGCCCCGGTTAAGGTTGCGAGTGAAAACTGCTTCATTTCCAGCTCCGATCTTGCCGGTTGAAGAACGTGCAACCATATGTGAACGGGGCGGCCAGCCTACTTCTGCCTATCGGCCACATGAGCACCGTGGACGCGGACAAGCGTTCGCACGGGGCAAAGCTGGCCGCGCTCGCTATGCAGGCAGGTTGTCCTGCTGGACGATCAAGGTTCAGGTTCACTCATCGGCGTTTCTGGCAGGGGACGGGAACGGCGAAACCCGTGCGTCGTCAGCCGGTAACCAGACACGCACGGTGGTGAGGCCCCCGCTGGACTGCATTTCCACGTGCCCGCCGTGGGCCCGTACGATCTCGCGCACAATGTAGAGTCCAAGCCCGACTCCCTTGCCGACCCTGCCCGCCGACGTGCCTTGCGCAGCGCCACGCAGCGGATCGAAGACGGTGGCCAGCACTTCGGGCGGCAACGTTTGCCCATGGTTACTGACGGCCATTGCGAATCCCTCGTCCTGCCGGCCAAGTTCGACTGTGATCTCCGCTCGAGGATCGCCATGCTGCACGGCATTCACAAGCAGGTTGACGACGACCTGCGTCAAACGCTGTTCGTCGAAGCAACCGATCGCGTTGTCATCACCCAACTGCTTGCGCACCCGGAAACCGGGCGTTGAAGCACTGACCTCGTCAATGGCGCGCAGCACGATCTCGCGAAGACTGGCAGGCTGGAGATTCATCGGCAGGATATCGCCCAGTCGCGTGCGCGCGAAATCGAGCACGTCGTTGATCAGCAGGCGCAGCCTTGTACATGCGACCTCGATGCGACCGAGCAGCTTGAGCGTCATGTCCGGATTCATGCGCACCTGTCGCAACGCCTGGGCGGACATGGCGATTGCCTGCACGGGGGAGCGCAGGTCGTGCGCGATCACACCCGCAAACATGTCACGCGTGCGCGTCAGCTGGGTCGTGTAGTGGGCGATTGATTCCGTGAGTGCCTGGTCGAGCGCTTCATTGAATCGCACCAGTTCGTCCATCGTGCTCACAAGGTCCTCTCTGTCCGCATGCACCGTCCAGCGGCGTGTGACGCTTACGCGCAGAGCCCTGAACTCGGCCACCATCTGATCGAGCGTAAAGCCGTGCCGGTGACGCTCTTCCGCGTGGCCCCGGGCAACGCGTGAGATGGTCGCGGGCCCGGCAAACCGGCCGGCATGCAGGGCTGCAATCCGACCAACATTGATGTGGGGAGTTCGCAGGTCAGCCGCGATGGCCAGCATCAGTTGCGCTGCGAGGTCCTTTAGTTCTTCGTCGGACAGGTCCTGCGAGTCGTCCGTGAGACGTCGGGCGAATTCGATCCAGTCGGCGACCAGCAAATCCAGATGGGATTCGATGAAATCCGCGAGGTGCATATCCTGATCCTCCGTGGTGTTACTGGTGGCCCTCAGCAGCGTAGTGCAGGCGTGACGCCGGGTGGCAGCTCCTGGAGCTACTGTTCATCGCCCGTGTCTCCCTGTTCTCCGACCCGCCCGTCGTTCGATGACCCAAGCAGCGTGTGAAGCGCCTGCTCGACCTGGTCGATCGAAACCGGCTTGGGCAGAAATACGTCCCACCAGGCAACACCTGGTGGCAGTGACGACGCTGACATGAGCACGACGGGCACAGTGGCGAGGCGCGCCTCCTGACGCATGCGACGGCAAAGCGCGACTCCGTCCATCACCGGCATCGACCAGTCGGTGACCACGGCGTCGGGGCGCAGGCTGCCCATTGCAGTCAGCGCGGCGGCGCCGTCTTCGGCGACGATCACACGGTAGCCAGCGTCCTCAAGGAGCAGTTGCAATGGCTCGCGCATGTCGGGGTCGTCTTCGACCAGCAGCAATGTAGTCACTTTGCGAAGCGTGGTAGCGGATCAAGCCTGCGCGGGAACAAGCATTGATCGTGCCGAGGTAAGTATCGCTCCCGGCGATCGCGAACAGCACGGCGTGACCCAATAGGGGCCGCTAACGCGTCCGGCCGCAGGCAAGGGGGCCCGGCATGGCCATCCCCTTGGCGTGCGGCACCGACGCTGGAACTGACACGCACAAAGCAATAGAACCGGGAAGAATTTACCTGCCGTGGCCAGGCCTCGCTTGTTGCCTCCCCTACTTTCCCTGGCGGATTTCGATCTTGCGCGCGGTCGATCGCGCCGTGCCCGTCCGCGGCACACGTACATTCAGCACCCCCTTGTCGAACCGCGCGTCGATCTTGTCGATGTCGACATCCTCGGGCAGCGGGACCGTGCGCAGGAAGGCACCGTAAGCCCGCTCAAGCCGGTAGCAGCCCTTTTCCTCACTGCGCATGTCCTGCTTCTTCTCGCCGCGCAGCACAAGGGTCCCGTTTTCAACGGTCGTATGCAGGTCCTCGCGTTCGACGCCTGGAAGTTCGGCCGTTACCCGCAACGCGTCGCCCTCATCGACGACATCGATATGTGGCTGGAAACGTGCCGGCGTGAAGTCGCCGAACCAGCGGTCCAGCGCCCCGAATCCCGCGTAAGGGTCGTTGAGGAACTCATGCATCATGCGCCACGGATCGGCGTGCAGAAGCCGTGCGACGTCAGTTCGCTCCGACGACGGCGCCACCGTGTCCGATGATTTCGCCTTTTCGTTTTGGTCCGTCCTGTCCTTGCGCAGGAATCTGAACGGGTTCCATTTTTGCAGATCGGTATCCATGGTTTCCTCCGTTTCAGTGTGAACCTGTTTCATACAAGCCTTCCGCCGTTGCAAGTGCGCGCGCGGCCGGGGTGCCAAACACGCCGCGATCGACCAGCTTCACCACGTACTCGAACGCAGCCCGCCGCGCTTCGCCAGCGCTGGACCAGCGCTCGGCGTAGCGCGGCAGATGCCAGTCGGCCAGTACAGTACCGTCGGATTCAATGCGAACGATGGCGACGTAGCCGTCTGGCGCAGATGTGCATGACGCGAGGTAACGTACAGGGATCGTGCAGATACGGATCGCACGCCCTTTCCACGAATGGTGTGTCTCTTCAGGCATCGAACCTCCCATTCCAACTGCGGGCGGTGGCGGTGCCGCCACCACCCATACCATTCACGGCCACCGTATCAGCCGGTTTTCACCTCGATGCGCCGTGGACGCGCTTCCTCGCGGCGCGGGATGGTCAGCTTCAGGACGCCATCCTGAAGGCTGGCCTCGATCTTCGAGGTGTCGAAGTCCGGTGACAACGTGAAGGTGCGCGCGAAGCGCGGCTCGCGGACTTCCGCATGCTGCAGGCGCAGGTTGGCCGGCGTCGGCACGACTGCCTCCGCCTCGATCGAGAGGTTGCCGTCGTGCACGCGCACGTCCAGCTTGTCTTTGGTGACACCCGGCAGATCGGCCCATAGCGTGACGGCCTGCCCGTCCTCAAAGATGTCGACGGCTGGGGTGATCGTCATGCGGCGCGCGGACTGGTCGCCCTCCCGCTGCGCGAGGTTGGTCTGATCGCGCTGGGTGAGTTCGGTAGTGTCGTTCATGATCGGCTCCCGGTTACTGGACGGAAATTGCACGTGGCTTCGATGACTCGCGCTTGCCGACGGTGATCATCAGGCAGCCGTTTTCGTAACGGGCCTGCACCTTGTCGGGATCCGCCGTTTGCGGCAGTTCGATGACGCGCCGGAATGCGCCGGTGAATCGCTCCTGCGCATAGATGCGGGTTTCATCATTCACGTCCTGCCGGGACGGTTTGCGCTCTCCGCTGATGCTCAGCACGCCCTTGTCGATCGACACGTCGAGCCCGGCGGCGTCAATACCCGGCGCGAACGCGACGATCTCGAATGAATCGTCGGTCGCGCCGATGTTGACAGTCGGGAACGTGCCAAATCGGCTCGCGCGGATGCTGGATGGGAAGGTGTTGAACAGACTGGCCATCTGGCGCTGCAAGCGGTCGAACTCGCTGAACAGGTCGGTGCCGGAATAGATATCGCTCATGATGCTGTCCTCCTCGAATCACGCATGGAGGCGAACGGGCCTACGCGCTCCAGTTCGCCTGCCAGCGTCTGGCAAACAAATCGAAACACGCAGCGTGCGGCCGGTCGAGCACCGCACGACTGCCTGAGCGAAACCTAAGATAGGCCCTCCAACGGATTTTTCAAGGGTAGAAGCGAGGCCATCTCTTGAAAATTTTTGGGCCACTCCTATCATCGCGGACGAAGCGGTCTGACGACGGGAGGACATCATGGAATTCGATACCGACTGGTTGACTCTGGGCCCGCATCGCGTTCGGCTGCGCTCGACCAGAGGCTTTCCAACGGAAGCCATGCGCAAGGCGGTGGAGGTCGTCCGCATCGCGGTCGACAACAACATGAGCGCCCGCGCGCGCCTGGTGGAAGTGGTCTGCCGGCAGGAAAAGATCTACGAAGTCACGATCGGCACGACCATCGCGAAGGACAAGATCTGTGCGCCGCAGCTCGAAACGTTTATCGCGGGCGTGCTCGGTTTGCCACCGGACCACATCAACCTGATCGTCACGACAGTGGTGCAGTCCGAGGTGGATCTGCACTTTGGCGTGTACGAGAGGATGCTCGCCGAAAAGCTGGGTACGGCGCCGCCGCCGCAGTGACGCGGCAATTTCAGCAGAGGGAGAGCGGGACGCCCGTCCTTTTGGGACAGGCGGCTGCCCCTCGCCATGCCCCTGAACGCGCAACGTTCTGACGATTCCCTGGCGCCCGTGCGAACAGCATGCATTGTGCGCCGTCGTACGGCCGATACACGACGCGGCGCCGCCCGCAAATCTGAAGCGCGGTGTAACTTGAAATTTTTAATCAGTGAAGCTAAGTTATATCCAGCTCAGGCAGTGTGCCCAATCCCCTACCGGTTGCACACTGCGTGTTTCGATTTGTTTGCCCCGCAGCATGGCAGGCGAACTGGAGCGCGCAAGCCCGTTCTCTTCCTTGCTGCGTCAAAGGAGATGACGATGAGCGACCTCAATTCACGCCCGTTTTTCCCGCGCCCGACCGTGCGCTTAAGCCGTCAGGCCGGCGTCCTTCCCCGCGTTTTCCGGGTGCTCTCCAGGCATATCCAACGCACGCTGTCGGCGCGCCTTACCGCCATGCGACAGTCCGTTCGCCGACACCGGACGAGACGTGCGTCTGCTTAATAGCAGCGTTTCACGGCGGTCCGAACTACGGCCGCCGCGTGAGCGTTCATCCGACGTCGCGGCCGGCGGACAGGCTGCGGACATTGCGCAAAACGCCTGGATATCCTACTTGCCTGAAAGGGGGATGCAATGAACAGCGTGAGAATCGAAACGTGCAGTGGCTACGAAATTCGTCTGCGCACGCTCCTCGTCTGTCACGGTGGGGGCGCGCCGGATATGGCCGGTAGGGCGGAGGATGCGGCGTTCGTGCAGATTGGCCGGGACGGCGAGACTGTCGTGGACTAGACTCTGCGCCGGCCCGGCCAGCGACGGCCCAGTCGCGATGAAGCCGAAGCGGACGCGCTTGCATACGCAGTCAGGCTTGTCGACCATCGTCCGGTTGGTGGGCCGCCATCAGATGTTCCGGAGGCGGCCTGAACTGCCTCGCTGATAGAACTGATCAAAGGGGGGGCGCGCAGGCAGGGGGAATGCAGATTGTGATGAGTGGCGAGGAGGTCATGATGGAACTTCATATGCATTCGCACCATTTTGTTCGGCGCCTGCCCGACTGGCGCGCAGCGCTCATCGGCGGCTGCGTGGCGAGCGCGGTTTTCCTGGTAATCGAACTCTTCGCCACGGCCGTCGCAGGACAAAGCCTGTGGGGGCCGTGGCGCACGACTGCGGCGATCGTGATGGGGCGCGGCGCGCTCGCACAACCGGCTACGTTCGCACTGGGCATCATGCTGATGGCGCTGGTGACGCACTTCGTGCTGTCGATCCTCTTTGCTGTCATTCTGGCGGTGATCATGGCGCCATTCAGCCTGGATTCCAGCGTTGAAATGGCATCGCTGGTGGGGGCCGCATTCGGCGTGCTCTTGTACGTGGTCAACTACTACGGCATGACGCAGCTGTTCCCATGGTTTGCCGACGCCCGAAGCGGAGTGAATTTCCTCAATCACATCCTGTTCGGGCTGGTGGCGGCTGAGACGTACCTGAGTCTGGAAGAACAGAAGCCAGATGCGGGTGGCACCGCGGGCACGGGTTGATGGGTGATCGCGGCGCATCGCCACGACATGTGCGCTCGCCTGCACAGGTTTCATGGCACCGTGAGTTTTGTATTGCTCGATCCGGGCTGTTGTTGTCGAACTGTAGGCAGGATAACTAGCGTAATTGATAAAGGCGGCCATGAACGACCGGATGAAGGCACGCCAGATTGCGGCGAAAGAGCTGGCGTCCTGGGGACGCCGGACCTTCATGCTGGCGCGCCCCGGTGTGAACGGGTTCGGCACCGCCATCGGAGTGCAGTGGGTGTAGCGGGATAGGGGCAGGTTTGACATGAAAATGGCCATCAGTTACCGGAACGTTCCGAAGCTCTCCCGTCCTGGGTTCGAAGCGCTGATCTGCAGGCTCGCTGAACGGCGCCTGGCAGCGCATCTGTCGCACTTTCCGCCCGGCCTGGTCCGTCTGCGCGCGACGCTGGAGAGGAGCCGGCATCGCAGCCTGCATCGCAGCCTATACCGGGTCCGGCTCCAGCTGGGGCTGCCGGGCGCAACGCTTACGTGCGGGGACGAATCGTCCGGGCTGGAACAGGCGGTCGATCACGCCCTCAAGGAGCTGGAGCGGCAGACCGAACGGCACATCGCGCATCTGCGTCACGAAGACGCGTGGCGCCGCAAGGAGCGACGTGCCGGGCTTCGACAGCTCAGGACCGCGCTGACCGCACACGGCGACGCCGGGATGGCGTCTTTCGGCGAACTCGTTCGCCCCCTGCTCGCGCCGCTGCAGCGCTTTGTGCAGCGAGAACTCTCGCACCTGCAGGCAAGCGGTGATCTCGCCCCAGGCGACCCGTTGGCCGACGAGATCGCCGACGAAACACTGGCCCGTGCGTGCGAGCAGCGGGCAGCACGCCCGCACCGGCTCAAACCGCTGCAGTGGCTTTACCAGATCGCGCTGGAAGTGCTGGCCGAGGAAGTGACCCGTCGCCAGAGCGAGGAAGGCCGCTGTATCTCACTGGAGGGCAGACTGCCCGTCCAGCTGCGCGAGCCGCGCGAGGACACCGACGAGGTGCTGTTCGAATACTGGCAACCCGACGAAATCCTGCGTGTCGAGGACGTGATGCCGTCAACGGACGGTACGCCCGAGGAGGCCGTGAGCGAGAGGGAACTGCGCGAACTGCTGGCGACGCTTCTGTCGGAGCTGCCCGCGCCCTGGCGCCGGGCCGTCGTGCTTTGCCGTCTCGAAGGTCTGGCCGCAGGCCCTGCCGCGCAGGTCCTGGGCGTGACGGAGGAGGAGCTTGAGCGCAGGCTCGCGCATGCTGATGCTTTTTTGCGGGCCCGCCTTGCCGACCTGCGGCTGGCACCCCAGAGCTCGGACGAGGCCGCCGGTTATGTCGTGCCGGGCGTGCTGCCACCGGCGTCCCGGCTGTCGCATGAATTTGACGAGGCGACACTGCGCGGTGTCCCGGAGTCAGAAGGTGGACGGCCCTGAATTTCGCCGCGCGGGAAACGCAGAAAGGGAGAACTGCGATGAAACCCACCACGACATCGAAGCGAAACGGCATCGATGACATCGACCGGCTACTCGACGAGGCGCTGCAGCAGACCTTTCCGGCTTGCGATCCCATGGCGTGCACCTGGGCGCCTTCGCGCCGTCCCGCGACCACACGACGGACAGCCTCGAGCGCCACACGTGCGACGGCGAACCGCGCTCGGTCGGGTCGGAGCGCCCCTGAAATCGTCCGAACCCGGCCATGCGGCTGTCCGCAACAGGCCAGGGTGAACGGTCACGCACTGGGGCGCGTCGCCCTCCCGATCCGCAGAGCCATTTGTGATCTGATCAGAGGGAGCAGGACATGAAACTCACACCCTTGCATGGTCGCGTCGTGGTCAGGCGCGTGGAACAGGAGCGCAGAACGGCGGGGGGCATTGTCATCCCCGATACGGCGGGCGAAAAGCCGGACCAGGGAGAAGTGATCGCCGTTGGCCCCGGCAGGCGGCTGGAGGACGGCAGCCGTTGCGTGCCCGACGTGAAGATCGGCGACTGCGTGTTGTTCGGCAAATAGGCCGGCACGACAGTCAAGGTTGAAGGGGAGAAACTGCTGGTGATGCGCGAAGACGACCTGCTGGGCGTCGTCACGTCCGGACCGGCGCAGTAGGCCAGCCAGCGCCATCCCCTTTTGTCTGGTTTGCCAGGAGGTACACGAAAATGTCCGCCAAAGATGTCCAGTTTCACGAACTCGCCCGCCAGCATATCCTCACGGGCGTGAACATCCTGGCCGATGCGGTCAAGGTCACGCTCGGTCCCCGGGGGCGAAATGTTGTCCTCGAGCGATCGTACGGCGCACCGACTGTCACGAAGGACGGGGTTTCGGTCGCCAAGGAAATCGAGCTGCGCGACCGGTTCGAGAACATGGGGCGCAGATGGTCAGGCAGGTCGCCGCCAAAACCTCGGATGTTGCCGGCGACGGCACGACGACCGCCACCGTGCTGGCCCAGGCGATCGTACGGGAAGGCATGAAGTATGTCGCTTCCGGCCTGAATCCGATGGACCTCAAGCGAGGTATCGACCAGGCGACGGCCGCGATCGTCGAGGAACTCAGGAAAATCTCGCGCGCAGTCACGACCAGCCGCGAGATCACGCAAGTCGGCACCGTCTCGGCCAACGCGGACGAGGAAATCGGCAGCCTCATCGCACAAGCGATGGACATGGTCGGCAAGGACGGCGCGGTCACCCTCGAAGAGGGCAAGTCATTGCAAAGCGAACTCGAGGTCGTCGAGGGCATGCAGTTCGACCGCGGGTGGCTGTCGCCTTACTTCATCAATGATCCCGAAAAACAGTCTGCCATTCTTGAGGAACCGTACATCCTCGTGCACGACAAGAAGATCTCGTCGATCCGCGACCTGCTGCCGGTGCTCGAGGCCGTGGCCAAGGCGGGCAAGCCGCTACTCATCATCGCCGAGGATGTCGAGGGCGAAGCCCTGACCACGCTGGTGGTGAATTCCCTGCGCGGCATCCTGAAAACGGTTGCCGTGAAGGCCCCGGGTTTCGGTGACCGGCGCAAGGCGATGCTGGCGGACATTGCGACGCTGACCGGCGGCCTGGTCATCTCGGAGGAAACCGGCGGCAAGCTCGAAAATGTGAAGCTCGAAGACCTCGGGCGGGCGAAACGCGCGGAGATCGAAAAAGAAGCGACCACGATCATCGATGGCGCCGGTGACCGGAAGACAATTGATGGGCGCGTCCAGGCGCTCCGTCGTCAGATCGAGGAAACAACAAGCGACTATGACAGGGAGAAGCTTCAGGAGCGCATCGCGAAGCTGTCCGGGGGCGTAGCGGTCATCAGGGTGGGGGCGGCCACCGAAGTCGAGATGAAAGAGCGCAAGGCACGGGTCGAGGATGCGCTACATGCGACCCGTGCAGCCGTCGAGGAAGGCATCGTGCCGGGCGGCGGCGTCGCGCTGTTGCGTGCCCGGACCAGCCTCGGCGACCTGCGGGGCGCCAATCCTGACCAGGACGCCGGCATCCGCATCGTCCTGCGGGCGCTCGAAGAGCCACTGCGGCAGATTGCAACGAACGCGGGTGAAGAGGCCTCGGTCGTGGTCAACAGGGTCCTTGGGCAGACAGGCAGTTTTGGCTGGAACGCGGCTTCGGACACCTATGGCGACCTGATGGAAATGGGCGTTGTTGACCCGACTAAAGTGGTGCGCACCGCGCTGCAGAATGCTGCCTCGGTCGCCGGACTGATCCTCACGACCGACGCCGTGGTCGCTGAACTGCCGAAGGACGAGGCAAAAGCGCCCATGTCGCCGCCTGCGATGGACTATTGAATCACGTGCCGAACGGCGACGGCGCATGTCGGGACGAGCGGGACAGGGTGAAATCCTTGAGCATGGGCGAAGACATCATGGGCAAGATCATCGGCATCGATCTCGGTACCACGAATTCGTGCGTGGCACTGATGGAAGGCACGCAGGTCAAGGTGATAGAAAACTCGGAAGGGGCGCGCACGACGCCGTCTGTTGTCGCGTATCTGGACGACAATGAAATCCTGGTGGGCGCGCCCGCCAGGCGACAGTCGGTCACCAACCCGAAGAACACGCTATTCGCGGTCAAGCGCCTGATCGGCCGCCGTTTCGACGAAAAAGAAGTTCAGAAGGACATCGGCCTGATGCCGTACAGGATCATCAGGCACGACAACGGCGATGCGTGGGTCGAAGCACTCGACCAGAAGCTCGCGCCGTCGCAGGTGTCAGCGGAAGTCCTGCGCAAGATGAAGAAGACGGCCGAAGACTATCTGGGCGAGACGGTCACGGAAGCCGTCATTACGGTCCCGGCGTACTTCAACGACAGCCAGCGCCAGGCCACGAAGGACGCGGGCCGCATCGCCGGTCTCGAAGTCAGGCGCATCATCAACGAGCCAACGGCGGCCGCGCTTGCGTTCGGTCTGGACCGGCAGGAAAACCGCGACCGCAAGATTGCCGTATTTGATCTCGGCGGCGGCACCTTCGACATTTCCCTGATTGAAATCGCCGACGTCCATGGAGAAAAGCAGTTCGAAGTGCTGTCGACGAATGGCGATACGTTCCTTGGCGGTGAAGACTTCGACCAGCGCATCATCGACCACGTCGTCAGCGAGTCCAGGAAGGAGCAGGGCGTCGACCTGTCGAAGGACGTGCTCGCACTGCAGCGCCTGAAGGAAGCGGCCGAAAAGGCCAAGATCGAGCTGTCGTCGGCCCAGCAGACCGAGATCAACCTGCCCTACATCACGGCGGATGCAGCGGGTCCGAAACACCTGAGCGTGAAGCTTACGCGCGCGAAACTCGAATCGCTCGTGGAAGACCTGATTGAGCGGACGATGGAGCCGTGCCGCACCGCACTGAAGGATGCCGGCCTGACCTCCGACGGGGTCGATGACGTGATCCTCGTGGGCGGCATGACTCGCATGCCGCGGGTCCAAGAGACGGTCAGAACATTTTTCGGACGCGAGCCGCGCAAGGACGTCAACCCGGATGAAGCGGTCGCGGTCGGGGCGGCGATCCAGGCGGCAGTGCTCTCGGGCGAGCGCAAGGACGTGCTACTGCTCGATGTGACGCCGCTCTCGCTCGGCATCGAAACGCTCGGTGGCGTGATGACGAAGATGATTGAAAAGAACACCACGATTCCCACAAAGTTCTCGGAGATCTTCTCGACCGCCGACGACAACCAGCCGGCGGTCACCATCAAGGTCTGGCAGGGCGAACGCGAGATGGCCAGCGGCAACAAGCTGCTCGGCGAGTTCAGGCTGGAAGGCGTTGCGCCTGCACCGCGTGGTGTGCCGCAAATCGACGTGACCTTCGACATCGATGCGAACGGGATCCTGCACGTGTCGGCCAAAGACAAGGCGACGGGCAAGGAAAACCGGATCACCATCAAGGCCAGTTCCGGTCTGTCCGAAGCGGAAATCGAAAAGATGGTGCGGGACGCGCAGGCGCACGCCGAGGAGGACCACCGGTTGCGAGAGCTCGCCGAGGCGCGCAATCAGGGCGATGCCTTCGTTCACACCACGCGCAAGGCATTGGGGAATACGGCGAAAAGCTGGGTGCCGCGGAGAAGGCGAAGATCGAGGCTGCGATCACAGCACTCGAAGCCGCACTGAAGGGATCAGACAGGGACGAGATCGACGCCCGGATGAGCGCGCTGGCGGCAGCCTCGCAGCGGCTCGGTGAAAAGGTGTACGCGGACGTGCAGGCGCAGGCAAGCGCCCCGGGCGCCCCGACCCGATCGCAGGAGCCCGGGAAGACAGGCCAGGACGATGATGTAATCGACGCCGAGTTCAGGGAGGTCAACACGAAGCGGTGAGCGCCTGACCCGAACGTCGGCGTTTTTCGGGCCGACGCCTGCTTCAGCAACAGCGGGCCATTGACGACGCGTGCGGCGCGTCGTGCTCCGGGCCATGAAGCGCGCCTCGTGGCGTACACGCCGGCGCGGTACTTGAGGAAAAGAGGTCTTTGCCATGAAAAAGCGGTTACCTGTACTTGCGATGGCGGCGCTAATCTCGAGTGCATGGCCAGAAGGCACCATGCCAGCCAGCCCACCTTCGCGGACGTTGCCCCTGCAGGGCGACATCTGGATCACGGGAACAATCCAGCGTGGCAGCGGGCAATACGCGCCGGGCGACTATACGACGATCCTGCTTGATCGCCCGTCGACCTCGCCCTGCAACGACAAGGTGGTGACCGATATCCTGCTTGGCCAGGGAGGCACGCCTGCCCCCACTCTGCTGTTGCCCTACCTGAACCAGCGAGTCGCCGTCCGGGGGCGCGTGATCTGTCCCGACTCGGGTATCCAGTTTTCGCCGCAGCCCGATGTCGTGTTTCCGGTCTGGTAGTGCTTGTGGCTCATCGGCGTCACCTGCCGCTCCTTCACGGATGAAATCGTCGTCGACGCCCACGATCGGCAAGTTGCCGGTGTCGGGCTGCCCACTGATGATCTGCGAAGGGATTGCCCGTGGAACAAAAATTCGCCGGCCAAAAACCGGGCAAAGAAGACCGGATCAGACAGCGTTCCTCCACTGCAATCTGCAATCAGCGACGTCCAGCTGATTGAACTGGATGCGCTGAGCCGACGCGTTGCCGACGACGTCGACAGCGATGTGGGAACCGGGAAACCAGATTGCAACCGAATTCCTTCTGCTCGTCGCGCTCGCGTCCCGTTAGGATCGCTCTGCCTGCGGCGCCTTCCAGAAGGCCGACAGCGGCGCAGTGCTTTCGCGGTATCGTACTTGCAACGTTGGCAACCGCGATCGGTGTGGTACACCTGACCGGCCTCGCCATTACCGGTCAACAGGTCTTGTCGACCGCCCTCCAGACGTTCAGCGAAGGACTTGTCAAGCATATCGTCAATTGCTCGCTGGTCGCCTGCCTTGGCGGCGCGTTCCTCTGCACAGGGCATCCAATCTGGCGGCTACCGGCCATCGCTGATCCCGTCGCGTATCGAGCAGATCAACAGAGCCGTTGATACCAGCCTTCAACTCACGATTTTCACTCGCGGTCTCGTGGCACTGCTCGTCGCGTTGACCATCGGTGCTTCGTTGCCGCGGGCTAACCGCGCCCGCTACAGCAGGAGACTCGCCCGAAGGACGTTCAACGCTTGCCAGCTTGATTCACGCCGCCGTCATGGGCGCTCTGGCCGCATTGCTCTGCGGGTATATTGCCGTTGCGCGCTTCCTGACCTATGAACTCGTGTGGTTCGACATTGTCCTGTGCAGTCTCTATTTCCTTGTCATGTTCACGCATGACATGTGCGAAGGCGTCTTTTCGCCCGCGCACCCATAGCGGCAAAACGATCAAACATCGGTATGGCCTCAAATACCAACCTTGCATGGCTGTGAAACTATAAAATCAAGTGTGATTCCTATATCATAAATGATCTTCATCGTCAAAAGTGTCGCTGAAAGGGGAGCGATGTTCGTACGCCCTACTGGATGAAGTGCAGAAGACAGGTCTGCTGTCTTACCCCCTTGAATGAGGTCAACTGCGCGAACGCTCGACTCTGCCGCTCATCATTGTTCCGGCAAGTGAGACGGCGCCTGAGCTTGACCGTGTTGCTATGTGACATGCGGACTGGCGTCCGGTTGAGCGTGCGTGGCCGTCGGAATCTGGATTGCGAACATGGTGAGAATCTGCCCATTAATTGGCGAACTGGCAACAGACAATTGCGGTCGTCGTTTTAGTGTCTGACGCACATATACTTCCCGCCGTCACCACACATCGGTGGCTGATATTTTTTGCCCACGCAGGAGTACTCATGGAAAAGCAGTTGATCGCCAGGATCGGGAAGGCGAATCCCGAAAACGCCCATCAGATCGTACAGGACGCGCTTCGCAGTGCGGCAACGGCGTCCACGTCGAACAGTGCTATTGACGTGCTGGGCGACGCGTTACTGGAACTGGCGCGCCTGCTTGTGTTAACGAGCTTGCGCGTGCACTGATTCCCATCGAGCCGGGTGGCTGCCCGACAGCAGATGCAACATCTTGATGCAAGGTTTCGCAACATGAAGAAATAGTTTGTTTCGCTGCTCATGTCGGCATCATGTACGGCAGCCAAGCCAGAAAAATAGGGCTGGCCTCAACTTGATTGACATTATATACACTAGTGATAAGATAATCACTAGTGAGAATTATCTGTACGTTAGCTGTGCGCCGATCCACCCGCGCAAGCGCGCGGTGTCCGAATACCATACAAGCGGCGCATGCGTGCTCCGCCAATTTCTAACGGTGACCATGAAACCGCGAACGCTGCTTTTGCTCGCAAGTTCTGCTGCCTGTGCGGTAGCAGCAAACACCGTAGCCGCCGGCACGCCGGGCGACAGACCGCTGGGCGTCGTAATCGTGCCACCGCTTGTCCTGATGCCGCCTCCGCCTGTTTTGGCTGAGCCTGATGACGGAGGTAAACGCAGCGGGCGGTCGGCTGGTGGGCAGCGGCGCCGCAGCCGCCCTCGCGAGGCGAAACCGGCAAGCGCAGCGTCGGCCACCGCAAAGGCCTGACGGATGTACGCCCGATGCAACTCATACAATGCGCCCGAGCGGTGGCCAGCATGAAGCGCCGTCTTTACCCCTGTTGCCGTCTGGCGATTTCTACCGTCGCCATGGCGCTTGGCGGTTGTGCTTCGATCGTTACGCCTGCGCCCCGTGTCATTGCGATTGTCGTTTCCACGCCGCCGCCGGTGGCGATCCTCCCGCCTGCACCGGCAGGGCTGGTGGTGCGACCACTTTTCACGGATATCGACGGGCCGTCGGGCCGGCGGCCGGAACTCGCCACACCCCCGTCGAACTACCGGGATGTCCCATCGTGTTTGCAAACCAACGATAGCCGCGGGTTCTGCCTAAGGATGTCAATCTGACGCGACAGCACCAGTGCCGCTGCGCTGCCGCGCCGGAACGCGGGTTCAGGCGCCGGCCTTTGTGTGGCACCCGTATGGTTCGACGGCGCGTCGTCCCGCAACGCAGGCTGTACTGCGATGCATAACGTTCACGGCGTGTTCCACTCCATCCATGACCGGCGCCGCTCGCGAGCGCAAAACCGGATACGTTCGAACGCCAGAAAGGCGTGCACCTATGACTGCCTACCATCGCCAATCACTCTTCTGGGGAGCGGTCGCCTTGTCGGCCGTGTTTCTCCTGTGGAGCTTGCGTCCCGTTCTCACACCGTTTCTCCTGGGTGCAATCATCGCGTATGTTTTGCAGCCGGGCGTCGAGTGGCTGGTGCGTCACCGCGTGCCCAGAGGTCTGGCCGCACTTGTGATGATTGCTTGCTTCGCACTGCTTGCCATGTCGCTCATTTTGCTTGTATTCCTGGTGATCCAGAAAGAAGGACCTGAGCTCACAAGACAGGTTCCGTCACTCGCGGCCAGGCTCGACGCCGCGCTCAGGCCGCGGCTAGCTTTCCTGGGGCTCAGCTACTCGCTCGATATGGCGAATCTGCGCGAGGCGCTGGCAGCGCACCTGATAGTAGGCGAGCACAGCGCTGCTATAGCCGTCTGGCAGTACCTGCGCACAAGCGGCGACGTGATGATCAGCGTGGTGGGAAATCTGGTGCTGGTACCGCTCGTACTTTTCTATCTGCTCTTCGACAGGCACGAAGCGTTCGAGCGCATAGAGAGCTTTGTGCCCCGTCGCTGGCTGGCCAGGACGCGGGACTTCGCCGCGGAGATCGATCACATGATGTCGCAGTATCTGCGCGGCCAGGTGCTCGTCGTTGCCATACTCGCGGTGTTTTATCCCGCCGCGCTGGCGCTCGCGGGACTGGAGATCGCGCTGCCCGTTGGCCTGCTGACCGCACTTGCCGTTTTCATTCCGTATATCGGATTCGCAACATCGCTGGCGTTGGCACTGCTCGCTGCGTGCCTGCAGTTCGGAGAGTGGTATGGCGTTGGCGCGGTGGCCGTCGTGTATGCAACCGGGCAGATTCTTGAGAGCGTTATTCTCACGCCCCGACTGGTAGGTGAGCGTATTGGCCTGCATCCACTTGCGGTGATCTTCGCATTGCTGGCGTTTGGCAAGCTGTTCGGTTTCTTTGGCGTCCTGCTTGCGCTACCTGCCAGTGCCGTCTTTGCTTTGGTGTTGCGCGAACTGCGTCGCCGATATCTCAGGAGTGCGCTTTACCAGTCGTGACGACGTATTATCCAGCGTCCGCTGTGCAACGCGCTGCCAGAAGATTCCGGTGCCGCTGAGTCCGAAGAAATGCTCTCTTTCGACCACCCTCCGGGAGGACCAATTGACGCGCGATCTGCGCAGGAGAAGAGCAGCATGCGCGTCGCGATCAACACCCCTCTTCCGTCTCGGCCGTCGCGGCGCTAGGCACGGTGTCAAGCCATTTCAGGAAGGTCCCATCCTGCGTCGCTGCAGGCAGTGGACGGCGGGCGATTTTCTCCGCCTCCAGGTGTGCGAGACCAAACGCCTGCAAGACGATGGCCGCGGTACTCTCGGCAAATTTCTCGGCCCTGGAGCGGAGGATCTTCCGTGTGCGAACTGCCCGCCTGGACGACACTGAGAGGTCAAGTTCGGCAGCGATTCCCGCGAGTACGGTGCCCATCACCGAGATAACGCACATCAATTCGTCCGCGACCACAAAGCGCTCCTGTGAAATTCCTCTCTTTGCATCTCGCAGGAGCCGCTGACCAAGACCCCTGCTGAGCGCGCGCGCAGACACCCCTTCTCGTATCAGCAGTTGCCCCAGACCGGCTCGCGGCAGGCGCACAGGAGTGTGTGGCGCACGGAAACAGCGATGACTTCCGCGGGGTCGGCCAGCCCACGGGCGAGGCAGTCGAGAGTGTTGGCGAACTCCTCGAAGAGCCAGTCGACAAGCGCGGCGAAAATCCCTTCCTTCGACTCGAAGTGGTTATAGAACGATCCGAACCCCACGTCTGCGGCGTCCGTAATTTGGCTGATCGTGACCTCGTCCATTCCTTTCTCCGCGACCAGCCCGAATGCGGCATCGAGCAGGCGGACGCGTGTCTCGTGCCTGCGCCGGGCCAGACGGGGCGACCGCCCTGCCATGGGCTCGCGGCTCGCGATTGACGCCTTGATGGTTTGCCTGTGACCTGCGCGCGGACGGGGGACATCTGGCATGTTGCCTCCATTCTCTATTTCTTCAGATTGTAGATTTAAATCTCATGGTTGACAATATAATCAGTAATGGTTCTAATGTCATCTGTGCGCCGGACACAGCGGAAACAGGGACCCTGGCATGACATGAAGGGGAGGGTGGCAGACACCGCGCCTCAATCCGCGGACACCGTGCATTTCTATCTGGATTCATCACCTGCCTTGTGAACATCGTGAAACATTCCGGTCCTGTCGCGCCGAAGCGGTCGCGCTCCCTCTTGCCTTTCCTCTCCCGGTCGACGCACCGGGTACCCGTTGTCATCGCGGCGTGCAGTGCGATCCTCCTGTGCGCATGTCACCAGCGCGAAGCTGTCGTGCCGGAGGCCAAGCCCGTGGTTGCGCGTGCGGTTCATCCGGATGGGCGCATCGAAGGCACTGCGTTGCCTGCCCAGGTGCAGGCCCGCTACTCCACACCTTTGTCGTTCCGCGTGGGAGGGAAAGTCATCGAGCGGCGCGTGCGCATCGGCGATACCGTCAAGGCGGGGCAGACCATTGCACTGCTGGACCCAACCGATCTTCAGAACAACCTTGTCAATGCCCGCGCACAGCTTGACGCCGCTGAACATCGCCTTGTTTTCGCGAAGCAGCAGCTCGATCGCGATGAGGCGCAGTCGCGCGCGAACCTGATTGCGGCTGCCCAACTGGAGCAGACGCAGGACGCCTTTGCGACTGCGCTTGCGCAGCGCAATTCCGCGCTCGCCCAGATGGCACTCGCCTCGGATCACCTGCGCTATGCGACGCTCACGGCTGACCATGACGGCGTGATCACGTCGGAAGACGCCGACACCGGCCAGAACGTGCAGGCCACGCAGGCGGTCTACCACCTGGACTGGACGGGCGACGTCGATATCGTCTGCGATGCGCCTGAGCGCGCGCTGAATTCGCTGACGGTCGGCAGCAAGGCGCGCGTTACCTTGCCCGCATTGCCGGGCAAGACTTTTGAAGCGCACGTACGCGAGGTGTCACCTGCGGCCGACAAGGAGAGCCGCACGTGGCGGGTCAGGCTGACGCTGGGAGCACCGAGTCCCGAGGTCCGTCTTGGTATGACGGCCAACGTCGCGTTCGATGTCGCAGCCGCTGTTTCAGGCGAGGGCGCCGCCGGTGCGGCATTTACAGTACCCGTGACAGCGCTCTTTCATCGGGGCGAAAAGCCTGCCGTGTGGGTGGTTCGAAACGGTAGCGACACCCTCGAGTTGCGCCCGGTCACGATCCAGCGATACGACGAGCGCTCGGTGTCTCTCGGTGCCGGCCTGCATGATGGCGACCGCGTCGTCCTGCAAGGCGTGCATGCCGTGAGTTCAGGGCAACATGTGCAGGTGGTACCTCCGCTGCATTCAGAGGATTCCCCCACATGAGCGCGCGCGACCATGAAAACGCGTGCGACAGCGCGCCTCTGGATGATTCCGATAAGGCAGCCGCTGGCGGAACCGGTTTCAATCTCTCTGCCTGGGCACTGCGGCATCAGCAGCTCGTGATCTTTCTGATCGGGCTGGCTACGCTCTTTGGCGTCATTGGCTATACGCAGCTGGCGCAGTCGGAAGATCCGCCGTTCACTTTCCGGACGATGGTCATCAAGACGTACTGGCCGGGCGCAACCGCCCGCGAAGTGCAGGAGCAGATCACGGACCGGCTTGGCCGCCAGTTGCAGGCAGCACCCTATATCGACAACATCAAGAGCTACTCGCGCCCCGGCGAGTCGATGATTTTCTTCGCAATGAAGGACTCGGCACCCGTCAGGGAGGTGCCCGAGACCTGGTACCAGGTTCGCAAGAAGGTGGGCGACATCAGGGCGACGCTGCCGAAGGGGACGGTCGGACCGTTTTTCAATGACGAATTCGGTGACGTCTATACCAACATCTACGCGCTCGAAGGCGACGGCTATACGCCCGCGCAACTGCACGACTATGCGGACAAGCTGCGTACGGTTCTGCTGCGCGTACCTGGTGTTGCAAAGGTCGACTACTTTGGTGATCCGGATCAGCACGTCTTCGTCGAGATATCGAATGCGGAACTGACACGGCTCTCCATTACGCCGCAGCAACTCGCCCAGGCCATCGATGCACAGAACACCGTGGCGCCCGTCGGTACCATCACGACGGCGGACGACCGCGTGTTCGTGCGGCCAAGCGGCGCGTTCAGGGACGAACAGGCACTCGCGGACATGCTGATCACCGTCAACAGGCGTACGTTCCGCCTCGGCGACATCGCGACGATCAAGCGCGGCTATGACGACCCGCCCGTCACGCAGATGCGTGTCGGGGGCCAGGCGGTGCTCGGTATCGGCGTAACGATGCAAAAGGGCGGTGACGTGATCGATCTCGGCAAGGCGCTCGACGCAAGGACGGCCGAGCTGCAGGCCACGATGCCGGCGGGCCTGAAACTCGCGCCCGTCTCGAGCATGCCGCACGCGGTCAAGCATTCGGTAGACGACTTCGTCGAGGCGGTCGGCGAAGCGGTCGCGATCGTGCTGGTTGTCAGCCTCATTTCGCTCGGCCTGCGCACAGGCATGGTCGTCGTCATCACAATTCCGATCGTGCTGGCCGTGACGGCGTTGTGCATGCATCTGTTTGGCATCGGGCTGGACAAGGTCTCGCTCGGCACGCTCGTGCTCGCGCTGGGGCTGCTCGTCGACGACGCGATCATCGCCGTCGAAATGATGGCCGTGAAGCTTGAGCAGGGCTGGAGCCGCATGCGCGCGGCGGCCTTTGCGTACACGAGCACGGCATTTCCGATGCTGACGGGCACGCTCGTTACGGTCTCGGGCTTCCTGCCTATCGCGCTTGCCAAATCCAGCACGGGTGAGTACACGCGCTCAATCTTCGAAGTCTCGGCGATCTCGCTCGTCGTCTCATGGTTCGCAGCCGTCGTGCTGGTGCCGTTGCTGGGGTTTTACCTGCTGCCGGAGCGCAAGGCCCACTGGCGCGACGGCGCTCATGACGAACATGACGAACATGACGTCTATAACACCGGTTTCTACCGGCGACTGTCGGGCTGGGTAGCGTCATGTATCGACCGGCGTTGGGTCGTGCTCGGCGTCACCGCCGTGCTCTTCGTCATTGCGATGGGGGCGTTCACGCGGGTGCCGCAGCAATTCTTTCCGAACTCCGAGCGGCCGGAACTGCTCGTCGACCTGAGGCTGCCGGAAGGTGCTTCGTTTGAGGCGACTTTACGTGAATCAAAGCGCCTCGAGAAAGTTCTCGATGGTAAGCCCGGGATCGATCACTTCGTCGACTTCGTCGGCACGGGCGCGCCGCGCTTCTATCTCCCGCTCGACCAGCAGCTTCAGCAACCCAATTTCGCGCAGTTCGTGATCACGGCCACAGACGTGGAGACCCGCGAGGAACTGATGCACTGGCTCGACGCGAAACTGGAGAAGGACTTTTCTGGCGTGCGCACACGCGTCGCGCGACTTGAAAACGGCCCGCCCGTCGGCTTCCCGATCAAGTTTCGCGTGAGCGGCGATGATATCGCGACCGTGCGGTCGATCGCGGAGACGGTCGCCGACAAGACCCGCGCCGACTCACGCACGCGCAACGTCCAGTTCGACTGGGACGAGCCGGCCGAACGGTCAATCTCGTTCGAGATCGATCAGAACAGGGCGCGCCAGCTTGGTGTCACATCGGAGGACGTGTCCAGTTTCCTCGCGATGACGCTTTCCGGTTACACGGTCACCCAGTACCGCGAGCGCGACAAGCTGATTAACGTCGATCTGCGTGCGCCGAAGAGCGAGCGCGTCGATCCCGCGAAGCTCACCAGCCTGGCGATTCCGACACCCAATGGGCCAGTTCCGCTCGGCTCGCTCGGACATGTGCGCGATACGCTTGAGTACGGCGTGATCTGGGAGCGCGATCGCCAGCCGACCATCACCGTACAGGCCGACGTGCGTGGTGACGCGCAGGGCATCGACGTGACGCACGACATCGAGCACGCGCTTGCCGCTGAGCGAGCCAGGCTGCCCGTTGGTTACCGGATCGACGTGGGCGGCGCCGTGGAAGAGAGCGTCAAAGGCCAGACTTCAATCAACGCGGAAATGCCGCTGATGATCATCGCGGTGCTGACGCTGCTGATGATCCAGCTCAAGAACTTCGCGCGCACGTTTATCGTCGTGCTGACGGCGCCGCTGGGGCTGATTGGCGTGGTGACTGCGCTGCTGCTGTTCGGCAAACCGTTTGGGTTCGTCGCCCTGCTGGGCGTGATCGCGATGTTCGGCATCATCATGCGCAACTCCGTGATTCTGGTGGACCAGATCGACCAGGACATCGCTGCGGGGCACGCGCGCTTCGACGCCATTATCGGCGCGACGGTACGGCGCTTCAGGCCGATCATGTTGACGGCCGCCGCCGCCGTGCTCGCACTGATTCCGCTACTTCGCTCGGGCTTCTTCGGGCCCATGGCGACCGCACTGATGGGCGGCATCACCATCGCGACAGTACTGACGGTGTTCTTCCTGCCAGCGCTTTACGCGACCTGCTTCAGGGTCCGCCGCGACGAGCGCGGCGCGCCCCTGGTCGTCGTCGAGCATACGGAGGTTTGATCATGAGTTTTACGTACAAGACATCCGTGATGGCCGCGGCTGCGTCGCTCGCTTTGACCGCGTGCTCGTTTGGGCCCAGCGGGGAGCCGCCAGCGATGCCGTCGCCTGGGCATTACGGTGCCCAGGCGCAACCGTCGAAGACGGTGGCCGCGGGTGGTGTGGTGCAGACATTTGATGTCGGCGCGACTCCCGTCACCCAATGGTGGCGACTGTACCGCTCCGACGCGCTGGATGCCCTCGTCGATGAAGGCTTGCGCAACAGCCCGACGCTCGCGGCGACGCAGCGCACCCTTGCGGCGGCACAAGAGGAACTGCGTGCGCAGATCGGCGCATCGACGCTGCCGTCCATCGACGGCGCCGTGCAGGTCGAGCGCGCGCGTTCACCCGTCGTGCCCGGACTCGGCCCTGAGCAGGTGCAATATAACTTCTTTGCCGGGCAACTGCTGGCGCATTACACGTTCGACCTGTTCGGCCAGACGCGGTATATGAATTCGGCGAGCGCGGCCCGTGTGAACGTGCAGGCGTTTGAACTGGAGGCGTCGCGACGTGCGCTTGCCGCGAACATCGCCGGTACCGCGATCAATGTGGCGGCGCTCGACCGGCAGATCGCGCTCTCCGAACGTCTCGTTGCGGTGTCCAGCGATGCTGCAAACGAGGATCAGCAGCGCTACGCGCTGGGCTCGGTCTCGCGCGCGCAGGCGCTCGCGTCGAAACAGGACGCGGCTGCCATCGCGGCGACGTTGCCGGCGCTGCGTCAGCAACGCGCGTCTGCGGTCCATGCGCTAGCGGTGCTGATGGGCCGCACGCCGGACAACGCACCGGGCGTGCCGGACCTCGACAGCCTCTCGCTGCCCGAGCACGTGCCCGTTGCCGTGCCGTCGGACCTGCTGCGCTCGCGCCCCGACATCCAGGCAGCCGACGCCGCCGTCAAGGCCGCAGCCGCCGACGTGGGCGCCGCCACGGCGCAACTCTTTCCGAGCCTGTCGCTCACAGGCTCGATGGGCCGTGGCGGCTTTAGCTGGCCGGCGGTGCTCTCTGGCGCAGGCGGACTGTGGGCTATCGGCGCGGGGTTGTCGCAGCCGATCTTCCATGGCGGTGCGCTGTTCGCGCAGCGCCGCGCGTCGATCGATGCCTACGACGCCGCCGTGCTGCACTACAGGTCGACGGTGCTCTCTGCATTCCAGGATGTCGCAAATTCGCTCGCTGCGCTGGATAACGATGCGCAGACGCTCGCTTCGACGGAAGTGGCCGCGGACGCGGCGCGCGCGGCATTCGACGATACGGCGTCGCGGCACCGCATGGGCTCGCTACCTTCGGCGGCAACGCACGCCAGCGAGTCCCGGTATCTCAATGCGCAGATCGGCGCGGTGCGTGCAGCGAGCCAGCGCATGAGCGACACAGCGGCACTGTTCCAGGCGATGGGGGAACTGCCCGCAGATCAGAAGGCCGCGTCAACTTCAATGTCAACTTCAACGCAATAACCGGCCGTTTTTGAAAGTGGCGATGGCGATCTGGCCGGATCCGATCGCCATCGCCATTCAGCCCGAACCAGACGACAGGCGTTTGGAACGCACATCGACAGACGCACCGCTGCGGAAACGCGTAATGCGGTCTTTGGGCCCGTGTGAATGGCGCCCGGATTTTCGCTTTATCCCGTATGGAATATCAGAAACTGATTGCCTGCCACGAATGCGATCTGCTGCTTCGCAAGCCTTCGAATGTCAGAGGGCGCCGCGCTGCCTGTTCACGCTGCGGTGCGAGCCTGACAGCGCTGCCTGGTTCCGGCCTGCCGCTTGACTGGATCTGCGCCGTCACGCTCGCCGCGCTTATCACTTTCTGCATAACGCAGACTTTCCCCGTGATCGAAATGCGCGCGAACGGCATGATGTCCGAGGCGACGCTGTTCGCCGCCGTTCGCTCCTTATGGTCGGGCAACATGCGCGTCGTTGCGGCCATGGTGTTCTGCTCATCGATCCTTTTTCCGCTGATTGAACTGCTCGCATTGTTATATCTGCTGGTGCCGCTTCGCCTGGGCAAACTGCCGCCGCGTTTCAATTCAATGTTGCGCCTCATACAGGTTGTGCGGCCGTGGGGCATGGTCGAGGTGTTCATGCTCGGTGTGCTGGTGACGATCGTGAAGATGGTGAGCATGGCAGAGGTGATCCCGGGGCCGGGACTGTTCGCATTGGGTGCGCTCACCGTCATGCTGGGGGTTGTCACGTCGTTTGACCCATGCGGGCTGTGGGCTGTCCGCGACGAGATCAGGTCTCCTCGAATGGCCGGCGTTCGCTGGTCGAGATTGAGTACGGGCAGTGGGCACTTTACACGGCCATTGCGAGCGCGCAAAGCCGGTTCATCGCCTGTTATCACGGCACAACGCGCCGGGCTTGTCGGCTGTCATGCGTGTGGACTCGTTCAGACCCGTATCGAACGTCAGATGCACCAGCGCTGCTCGCGATGCCGACACATGCTGCACGAACGCCGGCCGGACAGCCTGACGCGAACGGTCAGTCTGCTTCTTGCCGCTGCGCTTGCCTATATTCCGGCGAACCTGCTGCCCATCATGCACGCCTCCACGCTGGGCCGCTCGGAAGACGACACGATCCTTGGGGGCGTCGCGTACTTCTGGACGTCGGGAGACTGGCCGCTTGCCGTCGTCGTCTTTGTCGCCAGTGTTCTCGTGCCGATGCTCAAGCTGGTGGTGCTCACGCTTCTCACGGTAGCCGCTCGCCGCGGTTCCGGGTGGCGGCCTCGGGAAAGGGCGGGTCTGTACCGGATAGTCGAGCGTATTGGCCGATGGTCGATGCTTGATGTCTTCGTCGTCGCGCTGACGGTCACACTGGTGCACTTTGGCTCCTTTGCCGTCATCACTGCGGGCCCAGCCGCGCTCGCATTTGGAGCGGTGGTGGTTCTCACCATGCTCGCGTCGCACCAGTTCGATCCGCGTCTCATCTGGGACAACGCGGGACCGCGTATCCGCCCCCAACGATGAACGATGAAGCGCTGGCCGCTTCCTTCGCCACAACACACCGGAAATCCTGAAAACAGAATTCTGAACAATGCATCTATCCAATCTTTCCAGTCCTGAACTCAAGCCGCGCAAACGTTGGCTGCCATCCCTGATCTGGCTGGTGCCGCTCATCTCCGCATTGATCGGGGTGGCGCTTGTGGCCAGATCCGTTGCCGAAAAGGGACCGGTGGTCACTGTCACTTTCAACAATGCGGAAGGCATGGAGGCAGGCAAGACAAAGGTCAAATACAAGGACGTCGAGATCGGCTCGGTGCAGGCCGTCAAGCTGTCGAGCGATTTGCGGCGCGTGATCGTAAGCCTGCAGTTGAGCAAGGACGCCGCGAAATTTGCGACGCAAGGCGCGCGGTTCTGGGTGGTGCGCCCGCGCGTGGGTGCCAACGGTATCTCCGGCCTCGGTACGTTGCTCTCGGGTGCCTACATCGGCGTGGATATTGGGCGTTCGACCGAAAGGCAAACGGCGTTTCTGGGCCTTGAGAATCCGCCCATTGTCACGACGGGGCAGCCGGGGCATCAGTACACGCTGCGAGGCGAATCGCTGGGCTCGATCGATATCGGCGCCCCTATCTTCTATCATCGCATCCAGGTGGGTCAGGTGGTTGGCTACTCGCTCGATCCGCACGGTGCGGGTGTTGTCGTCAATGTTTTCGTCAATGCACCGTTCGACGGATACGTCGCCAGCAATACCCGGTGGTGGCATGCCAGCGGCGTCGATCTGCGTCTCGATTCCAACGGTCTGAAGCTCAATACGCAATCACTTGCGACCGTTGTCGTCGGAGGGCTGGCGTTCCAGTCTCCGGCGGGGCAGGACTCCGGACAGCCGGCAGCTGACAAAGCGGTGTTTCGACTTGCAGCGGACGAGTCGGACGCCATGCGCGAGCCCGACGGCCCGTCGCTTAATGTGATCATGCGATTCAACCAGTCTTTGCGTGGACTGTCTGTCGGCGCGCCCGTCGACCTTCGCGGGATCGCGCTCGGGCAGGTGACCGACATCGGTATCGAGTACAACGAAAAACAGAAGGGCTTCAGCATGAAGGTGTCGATGGCGCTTTATCCAGACCGGCTCAGCCGGCGCTCCAGCGAGGCGCTACCCGCGCCGGACACGCCTGGTGGGCACGAGCTGCTGCAGCACCTGGTGACGGAAGGGCTGCGCGGGCAATTGCGGACGGGCAACCTGCTGACGGGCCAGTTGTATGTTGCGCTCGACATGTTCCCGAAAGCGCCCCGGGCGAGCGTCGATGTGCACCGCAACCCGATCGAACTGCCGACCGTGCCGAACACGCTCGACGAACTTCAGGTGCAGGTAGCAGACATCGCGAGGAAACTGAACCAGGTGCCGTTCGACCGGATAGGCGCCAACCTGAATGGCGCGCTTGAAAACGCCAACCGGCTGTTCGGGCATATGGACACCGAGGTCGTACCGCAAGCCCGCGACACGCTCGCTGCCGCACAAAAGACCTTCAGCACTGCGGAATCGACGCTGCGCCAGACCGCGCCGATGCAGTCGGACGTTCAGGACGCCATGCAGCAACTGACGCGTACCCTGCAGTCTCTGAATATGCTCGCCGATTACCTGGAGCGTCATCCCCAGGCGTTGCTGTTCGGCAAGAAAGGAGACAGGCCATGATGCTGAGGCAATCCCGTTCATGGCGCACTGTAGTGCGGACCGTGACCGTCATGGGTCTGGCCGTCCTGACGGCGTGCGCTTCGCCGCCGACGCGCTTTTACACGCTCGGCACCGATGCACTGCCGACGATTACGGGCAGCACTGCGAGTCCGTCATATCGTATCGACGTGCGTCCGGTGAAGGTGCCGGCCGCTGTCGCAAGAAGCGAGCTTGTGGTACAGACTAATGCGGCTCAGGTGCAGGTATTGGAGGACGATCGGTGGGCGTCGTCTCTACCGGACGAAATTCGCTATGCGCTGATTGCTGGCGTGAGCCAACAGGCCGGCGCGCCCGGCGCGAAGACGGTCGCCCGTGGTGAGGACGTTCCTGTATATCAGGTTGGCGTCGATGTTCAGCGCTTTGAATCCTGGCCCGGTTCACATGTGCTGATTGACGTTGTATGGAATGTACGCACGTCGGCGGACGTCGAGACATTGACTTGCCACAGCGTAGTGAGCGAGCCCGTGTCTGACGGATATCAGGCGATCGTAGGCGGCCATCGCCGCGCGATAAGCGTAGTCGCTGCACAGATAGCGAAAGTCGTACGCGCCTTCGCCGCGAGCGCGCCAGATAGTCCATCGAGTCCCACTCGGGCCTCGGGCAAACCGGGGAAGAGGACGTTGTCCTGCCCGCGTGCGACAGACGGTGCCCAAACAGCCGCTGACAGGGCGGTTCCGCGCCTTGAGGAATGAGTCCGGTTGCCCGTCCCCAGTCGGCGCGGGCCTCCGCCGCTCGCTCGATAGGCAAACAGGCCCATTTGTATCGACAGGAATGAACAGAGCTTCCAACAGCAAAATGGCGTCCCTTTTTACCGCGGTACGAGCCGCGGATGTCAGCGATGGGGCCGCCCATTTGCGCAAGCAGGTCGATGATCTCTGTATTTTGCTCTTCGACCGGTGGTGCGAGCGGCGCGAGATCACACCGTTGCTCTATCTGCTACATGCCTGGCCGCTTCTGCCGTCGACACCGCATCCGGTTCGGCTCGTATGTTCAGCGCTCCGCGATCTTTCGAGGTTCCACCGCGAAGTGCTGGACAACGAGGACCAGGAATTGATCGCAAGCATTCTTGCGCTGGGGGGCGATTGAGCAAGGCGGGCACGGGTCAAATGGCCCGCGTGGCGATACTGTCCCGACGCCTTCCGATGACAATCAGTCCCCACGCCTGGCAGGCGGCCGCCACGAAGGAACGCGGTAGTCACATCGTCGGTCCGGCCTGGGCGTGATCACAACAGTTGCTCGTTTCGCGATCCTCAATTTTCCTCGACGGCTTCCTCGACGACGGGCAGTGGCCGCGCCGCAATCTTTTCCGCCTCAGCGCGCTTTAGCCCAAGCGTTTGCAGCAACATCGCTGCTGTGCGCTCCGGGAAGTGCTCGCCACTGAAGCCGAGTTCTTTCAGCACGCCCGCTGCGCTCGCGCCTGGCGCGACGAAGTTCAGTTCCGCGGCGATCGCACAGAGGACCGTGCCACCCACTGCGAGAAATCCGATAAACGGGTCGGCAACGACGAACCGTTTCACGGCAATGCCGTTGCCGATATCGCGCAGCAGCCGCTGGCCCAGCCCGCGGCTCATCGCGCGCGCAGAAAACCCTTCACGTATCAGAAAACGCCCCCACACCGGGTCGTGCCGCGCACGCAGGACAGTGTGGCGCACGGAGACGGCGACCACCTCTGCGGGGTCGGTAATGCCGCCCGCAAGGCGATCGAGCATGTTCGCGAATTCCTCAAACACGTTATCGACGAGCGTCGCGTAGATCGCTTCTTTCGATTCGAAGTGGTTGTAGAACGAGCCAAAGCCTACGTCGGCGGCCTCGGTGATTTCGTTGATCGCCACGCCCTCCATGCCCTTTTCCGCCATCAGCCTAAGGGCGGCGTCGAGCAGACGGGCCCGCGTCTCGCGCTTGCGGCGCGCACCGCGGGGCTCCCGCTCTTCGACAACGGGAGCCGGGGCGGCGGGCGCCGCACGCGTGGAACGTTTGATGGTCCGGCGATCTGTCGTGTTTGTCATGGTGAATCCTGGTCTGGTCATTTCCACAGTATAGATTCGAACGTCTATATTGACAAAACGATCAGCGATGAGTTTAATGTCATCAACGGCACCGAGGGCCGGTCTAACTAAAACACATGGAGTGACTGTGGAGACAGCAACCAGAAATGGTGCCGGGCCGACCGGCCGGCATCACCCTATTTGTCCGCCCATTCGGGTATCAGGACCCGCGATCCCTATCGCGTCGGCGTATGAGCCGGCGGGGAAGGCAGCGAGCACTCACCGCATCACGTGGTGTGACGTGAGAGGCTGCTGGCGCGTCCGCGCAAATACCCAAGGTCTTCGCAGTGCCGTCGGGAACCCTGTTGCGCGAGAGCATCGTCTGCCGCTGGTTCATCGTGCCAGCGTGCCAGCGCTCGAAGCAGCATCGGCCATCGCATTCGTCTGATTACCTTCCGCCATGAAACTGACTACTGCACAACCGGCCCGTCACCCCCATCCCACGGCGAAAGCGACCGCCCTGGGCTATCTGATATTTGACCGGCCAGACCTCGAGCAAGCCGAACATTTTCTCAATGACTTTGGACTCGAAACCGTATCAAGAAGCGAGGTGCTGCTGCTTCTTCGCGGTACGGGCGCCTCGCATTTTTGTTATGTCGTGCGCAAGGCGTCGAAAGCGCGGTTTGTCGGGTTTGGCTTGCAGGTCGCCAGCAGGGAAGAACTCGATGCACTCGCGAAGCTGCCTGGCGCGTCGGAGGTCGAACGGTCGGTGCTAACGGGCGGCGGCTACGTGGTGCGACTGACGGACCCTTCCGGTTTTCGTGTCGATGCGATCTGGGGCCAGGCACCCGCATCAGCCTTGCCGCACCGACTGCCGTTGTCGTTCAATTCCGTCGACGCAACCGTCCGCATCAACGGTACGCAGCGACCCCCAGAGGGCGCGCCAGAGATCGTCCGGCTGGGGCACGTCGTGCTCGAACTTGCCGACTATCAGGAAACCTGTGCGTGGTATACGCGCCATTTCGGGTTTATCCCGAGTGACGTGCAGGTGCTTCCAGACGGCTCGCCGGTTGTCGCGTTCATGCGTCTCGATCTCGGCGACAGACCGGCAGATCATCACACGCTTGCGCTTGCACAGGGTTTTGTCGCGACGTACAGCCACAGCGCCTACGAACTCGTTGACGCGGACGCAGTTGGGATGGGCCAGCGTGTGCTTCGCGACAAGGGATGGACCCACGCGTGGGGCATTGGCCGACATATCCTGGGTAGCCAGATCTTCGACTACTGGCAGGACCCGTGGGGCGACAAGCACGAACACTACTGCGACGGCGATCTGTTCACGTCCGACGAGCCGACGGGCATCCATGCCGTGAGCCGTGAGGCGATGGCCCAGTGGGGGCCGACAATGCCGCGCAGCTTCACGAAGCCCAGGTTCACTCCCGCGAGCCTTGTCGCGCTTTTCAAGAACCTGCGCCGCAGCCCGGACCTGACGCTCAGCAAGCTGCGCACGCTGGCGAAGCTTTTCGCCTGAACCATCCCTATCCTTAGAAGCCGGAGATTGACAAATGGCAGTTCACGTTCTGCATTACCTGCACCAGGGCCGCGAGCAGTGGGGCGTAGTAGCCGATAACGCTATCACGCGGATTCCGGGCGAGTTCGGGTCAACCGCTGAGTTCATCGAGGCCAATCCGGTCGAACGGCTGCTTGTGCTGGATGGACCGAGGATTCCCGAGCGTGAAGTGCGGTGGTTGTCGCCCGTGACCGCCAATCAGCAGTTCATCTGTCAGGGCGCGAATTATCGCCAGCATATGATCGAATCCGGCATGGACCCCGATGTGAAGAAGTTCAACATGATCTTCACCAAGGCAACGAGCTGCATCGTTCCGGCCGACTCGACCGTTGTGAAACCGAACGAAGTGCGGTTTCTTGACTATGAAATTGAACTCGGTCTTGTGCTCAAACGCGACGTTACATCGCGCGAAATGGTCATCGACGAGAACCTGCACGACTACATCGCGGGTGCCGTCATCGTGAACGACTATTCCGCGCGCGACATCCAGATTCCGCAGATGCAGTTCTACAA
Organism: Paraburkholderia sp. PGU19; assembly: GCF_013426915.1. Taxonomy (GTDB): domain Bacteria; phylum Pseudomonadota; class Gammaproteobacteria; order Burkholderiales; family Burkholderiaceae; genus Paraburkholderia. The sequence goes on along the minus strand of NZ_AP023183.1, from coordinate 632,602 downwards.
GGGCAAGAGCTATCGCACGTTTGGCCCGGTGGGCCCCTATCTTTGCCTGCTTGAGAAAGAGGACATTCCGAAGTTGAAGGAGCTCGTGCTGACGCTGACGGTGAACGGCACCGTCCGTCAGAACGACTCCACTGCGGGACTTGTCTACGGGCCGGCCGAGACCCTGACGGAGCTTTCCCGCATACAGGACCTGCGCGCCGGGGACCTGCTCGCGACCGGAACACCCTCCGGCTGTGCGCTGAGCATTCCGTCACCCGAAAAGCAACGCGCCGCGGCGCAGTTGCCTGAAGCGGAAAAATGGCGGCTATTCCTGCAGTTGCAGGCGGAAAGGCCGCAGTACCTTCAGGTGGGGGACGTCGTGGAGGCGTTTATCACGAGCTATGACCGCTCGATCAATCTGGGCGTGCAACGTAACGTCGTCGTGGAAGAGGCCGCATGAAAGCCGTCGCATGCATGGACGATGTTCTTGCCATCGAAAGGCAGGGACTGGCGGCGGATCTGCCGACGAGCACTTACGAGATGATCTGCCGGGGCGCGGCGATTGATCCATCGGCACCGGCGCTCTCGTTCTTTGCAACGGCCAACGACTACCGGAACGCAGAGCGCTGGACATACAGCGAGCTCGTGCACGATATTAGGCGGACCGCGAACATGTTTGCGCGACTGGGCGTGCAACACGACTCGGTCATCGCATACGTACTGCCCAACCTCCCGAGACGCATTTCGTGATCTGGGGCGGTGAAGCGGCCGGAATTGTCTGCGCGATCAATCCGCTACTTGAAGCGGAAGCCATTGGCGAACTGCTCAACGCGTCAGGAGTCAGTGTGCTGGTCACACTGGCGCCGTTTGCTGGGACTGACCTTTGGCAAAAAGTGCGAGCGGTGTTGCATACGGTTCCCACCCTGAAGGATCTGGTGCTCGTCAATCTGGCTGACCGTATGCCGGGCGAAGAGCGGATTGCGGCCGGGATGCTTCAACGTTTGCGAAGCGCGGTTCCTTCCCAGATCCACATCCACGACTTCAACAGCGCCATCGCAGGTGAATCTGGCGCGGCGCTCGGCAGCACGCGTCGGATAGGCATCGATGATGTATCGTCCTGTTTCTGCACGGGCGGCACCACGGGCCTCCCAAAGATTGCGATGCGGCGGCACGGCAACGAGGTGGCCAATGCATGGAACGCGGGCCAGTTCTTCGGCGACAGCATCGGGCCGGGGAAAACGATGTTTTGCGGATTGCCGCTTTTTCACGTCAATGCCGTGATGGTAACGGGTCTGTTGGCATTCTCACGTGGTGCGCATGTCGTGCTAGGCACACCGCAAGGATATCGGGGCGAAGGCGTGGTAAAGCGCTTCTGGGAAATTGTCGCGCATTACCGCGTCAACTTCTTCAGCGGTGTGCCGACGCTCTACGGGTCACTGCTGGACGTTCCGGTTGGCGGGCATGATATCAGCTCGCTCGAGTATGGCCTGTGCGGCGCCGCGCCGATGCCGGTCGAACTGCTTCGCACGTTCCAGGAACGTACAGAAGTAAGGATTCTTGAAGGCTACGGCCTCACGGAAGGCACCTGTGTTAGCAGTGTTAATCCGCCACTTGGCGAACGCCGGGTCGGTTCGATTGGTCTTCGTTTGCCCGGTCAGGCAATGAAAGCAGTGGTGCTCGATGAAACCGGCAGGTATGTACGGGATTGCGTTGCAGATGAGGTCGGGCAACTGGTAATCTCCGGCCCAAACGTGTTTGCCGGCTACGCTCAGCCGGAGCAGAACAGCGGCATCTGGCTGGAAGCCGGTGACGGCGGGCGCTGGCTGGATACGGGCGACCTGGGACGCTGCGATGCCGACGGTTACTTCTGGCTCACCGGCCGTAAGAAGGAGCTGATTATCCGGGGTGGACACAATATCGACCCTGCGGCAATCGAAGAGGCACTGCATCGCCATCCGGCGGTCCAGATCGCCGCAGCGGTAGGGCGCCCCGATATACACGCGGGCGAACTGCCGGTCGCCTATGTTCAGCTAAAACCCGGCATAACGTTATCCGAATCAGAACTGGCGGAGTTCCTGCATGACGAGATCAGGGAGCGTGCGGCGTTTCCCAAGGGGATACGAATCGTCGACGCGATGCCCCTGACGGGCGTCGGCAAGATTTTCAAGCCGGCGCTCAGACGGCGCGAAACGGAAGACGCCGTGCGGACGGCACTCGCGGCGGCCGGTGTCGAGGGCGCAACCGTTAGCATCAACGAAGACGGCTCGCGCGGTATTTCACTGAAAGTCGAACTTCAGGACGCACAGCTCGAATCATTGGCCGCATCCGCGCTTGGGCGCTTTCCGTTCGCGTTTTCAGTCGCTGTCGCGGACAGTTCGAAGAGCAACGTCGGCAGCATCTCAGCGTCGAAAAAGTATAGCGCGCCAGGGTGACATGAGCCATGGCAAAGATCCGGGGTGTTTAGTCATGCGCACGCGTCCCCGGCTCACGCCCGGCTTTTTTATGTCATCGGTTTGAGGCTGGGGATTATGGTTGGGGAACGAGATGGGTATTGCATCAGAAAGGTCTTTGCGGTCGCTTGTTGAAAAATGGCTTGCTCCAACTTCGGAGACGCCAGTGAGGGTTACCCGTTTTGGCCGTGTGCGGTCGAATCAGGGGACTGCTGTGCACATCGAGCTAGTTTTGCCGAAAGGGCCGGTCGGGCTGTTTTTCTTCCGGCACAGCGATGGTTCGTGGTGCGTGTACCCGCCTGAGGCTGAACGCGTGGCGATGCGCGTTCACTAACGTGCCGGGCGATCGGGAAACACCTCACAACTGTACGAAAGGCAAAGGGACGTGTAACTCGACGTTCTCGGTTCAGGGCACGAAGCTGCACGGAGGATAGAAAGCATTGGGTGGACGGTGAAAGTTCACATCCATACATTAAGTATTACTACATAAATAGTCTGACAGATCGTGGGATACGGTCGGAACATATGAAGGCCGAACTCAGGATCCGGGCAATACCGGATCGTTACAGCTGTGTACACGATAACAAATGCTCAGCCAACGAGACAGGAGAAGACACTTGAGGAATTACGGGAGAAAGGTTCACGCGGTCCGGCTGGCGGTTTGTCTCGGCTCGGCCGCGCTTGCTGATAACGCAAATTCTCAGACGGCTGGAAGCTTTACCCTGGCGACAGGGTGGCTTCACGTCGCGCCGCAGAGTAGTGCAACCCCGCTCACCGTTGAAAGCGTTGGTGGAATGACGGTGAATCAGCAGATACCCGGTACAGGGGCGCACGCGACGTCCACGGATACGATGGGAATTACCACGGAGTATTACGTCACGGACAACATCGGCGTTGCCACACTCATCGGACTTCCCCTGACAGTGAATCTGGTTGGTGATGGCACGCTCGGGAAATACGGCACCCTCGGGACGACGAGACCGATGCCGCCCGCTATTGTCCTTCGATACCACCTGTTTGAGGCCCAGTCGAAATTCCGTCCTTTTGTCGGCATCGGCGTGAACTACACGTGGTTCACCCAGGTCCGCACGACCAATAGCCAGTTTGTCACCGACAATCTTGGTCCCGGCGGGTCGGCGCACGCGTCACTGAGCTCATCCTGGAATCCGGTGTTCGAGATCGGGGTGAATTACGCAATCACAAAACACTGGTCCGTCGGAACGGCTGTCGGTTACGTTCCGCTAAAGACTCACCTTACCCTGGACGGGACGACGGCAAATGGAACGCACATCGTTTCCCGATCGACGATCCGGATCAATCCCATCAACGTTTTTGTGAACGTCGCCTATACCTTTTAGCACTTCAACTAGCGGTCTCCGGCACCTGACCATAGCGGCTGACGTGCAACCAATCGAGAGGTTTCAATGCACAGCAAAGAGGTCGAGAGCGTCCTTTTGGGCGACGCTGATCACCCGCTCTCCGAGATAGCCATGCGTTGCCCCCGTGCGTTCGACCGCGCGGGCGTAATGGTCAATCATAGTTTTATGCCATCGTTTTGCAGCGATGCTTCATCTTGGGTGGAACAATGAAAAGACAAGTCCTTAGAACCATCCTGTTCGCGTTGCCCAAAGCGCTCGACCTGACGGCCCGTCGCTTTCCCGCGTATCGCGATCGTCTGAAGGAGCGCGATCTCATTGCGTGGATCGGGCTCATGGATGAAAGCATCAGCCGCCTCGTCCAGATCGAAAACGGTCGCATTCGCTCGCTCGCCGACAGGCATCGGAAACCCGACGTGCGCATGCTCTTCAAGGATGTCGCCACCGCCCTGAAATTCCTTTCTCCCAGTCCAGACCACGCCGAGATCATCCATGCGGCGAAAAATTTTAAGGTGGTTACCGAAGGCGACGATGAGCTGCTGGTCTGGTTCATGCAAACGCTAAGCATGATGCAAACCGTCGGCCTGCCGATGGGCACGCCCATGCGGGACGGCGCGCGTCGTTATACGACCTGCACGAACGGCGGGCCTCTGTTCGTCTACGTGAAGGACGGTCGCATCGTTCGTGTGACCCCTGTCGATCTGGACAGCAAGGACGCGCCGAGCTGGGAAATCGAGGCGCGCGGGCGCCGTTTCAGCCCGCCGCGGCGCGGCCTCGTCGCGCCACACGCGCTGTCGATCAAGTCGCTTGTCTACTCGGACAAGCGCATCCTTCACCCCATGAAGCGGGTCGATTTCGATCCTGACGGGGAACGCAATCCGCAGAACCGCGGCAAGTCCGGCTATGTACCGATCAGCTGGGGCGAGGCGTTGGACATCGTCGCGAAAGAAATCAACCGGCAAAAGCGTGTTCACGGTCCCGGTTCCATTACATTTCCAATGTCGTCGCACCACCAGTGGGGCAATATCGGCTACTACCTCAGCGCGCTGACGCGCTTTGCCAACCTCATCGGCTTTACGCGGGTGGCCGCGAATCCGGACAGCTGGGAAGGATGGTACTGGGGCGCCATGCACCACTTTGGCAACTCGATGCGCGTTGGCGTGCCGTCCGGCTATGGCGGTATCGAGGACTGCCTGAAAGAAGCAGACTTGATCGTTTTCTGGTCCTGCGATCCGGAAAGCACTAACGGCGCCTATGCGGGCTTTGAGGGGACGCCGCGGCGCCTGTGGGCGAGGGAACTGGGCATCGAGTTCGTCCATATCGATCCGCACTGCAATCCGACGGCGCAGCTACTGGGCGGCCGCTGGGTTCCGATACGGCCGCAGACCGATGCGGCACTTGCCACGGCCATCATGTATGTGTGGGTAACGGAGGGTCTGTATGACAAGGAATACGTTACTAGCCGCACGACCGGGTTTGAAGAGTGGCAGGCCTATCTGACGGGCAAAACGGATGGCGTGCCCAAGACTCCCGAATGGCAGGAACTGGAAACGGGCGTGCCCGCCAAAGACGTTCGAGCGCTCGCCCGTCTGTGGGGGAAAAAGAAGGTCTATCTCGCCGTTGGGATGACGGGCGCGGGATTCGGTGGGGCGGGGCGCGGTGCGACTGGAGCGCAATGGGCTCGTTGCATGATCATGATGATGGCGATGCAGGGCTGGGGTAAGCCGGGCATTAATTTCGGCTGTCTCGAGATCGGTGTTCCGCACGATCTGCATTTTTACTTTCCCGGCTACGCGGACGGTGGCGTGTCGGGCGAGCTCGCGTGGACCGCGAATGCGGTGAACAACTATCAGCGCATGCCGCACATCCTGACCATGAATCCCGTCAAGCAGATGGTCCCGCGGCAGCAGTTACCGGATGCGATCATCAATGGTCATGCGACGGGTTACCTCTGGGACGGCATGTCGCAGGAAGCCCAGTTCGCGCCGTTCAGCTACCCGATGCCGGGTTATTCGCCGATCCACATGATCTATCGCTACGGAGGGTCTTCCTTCAGCACGGTGACCAAATCCGGCCGCTGGGCGGACGCGTACCGCCACGCGAGCATCGAATTCGTGGTCAACCAGTCGATCTGGATGGAGGGAGAGGCGCAGTTCGCCGACATCATCCTGCCGGCGTGCACGTCGCTGGAGCGTTGGGACATTGGCGAGTGGTCCAACTCGGGCGGTTACGCACACCATGGCTACAGCACCGTCAATCATCGCATGGTGACGCTGCAGCATAAATGCATCGAGCCTTTGGGCGAATCCCGCTCCGATTACGACATCTTCACGGCAATTCTGACCCGTCTCGGCCTGGGCGGCGTGTTCACAGAGGGATGCGGCGAACTCGACTGGGTCAAGCGGGTGTTCGACTCGTCCGATCTGCCGGACCATATTTCGTGGCGCCAGTTCTGCCGCAAAGGCTATTTTGTCGTGCCGCCCGAAAAGCCGGAATTGCGCCACCCGGTGGACATGCGCTGGTTCGCGGAAGGCCGGCGCAAGGACTTGCAGGAACCCCATCCTCTGCCGTCACAGTACGCCGAAAAATTTGGTATGGGCCTGCAGACGCCAAGCGGCAAGCTCGAGTTCGTGCCGGAATTGCTGAAACGGCACACTGCGGATAACCCGGAGCGACCTGCGCTGAACCGGTATATCCCGTCCTGGGAAGGGCTGCGCTCGGACCTGGCTCAGCGCTATCCGCTGCAACTGATCGCGACTCACAGCCGCTACAGCTTCCATACCCACTGCGATGGCAAGAACTCGTCGGTCAACAGCGTCGAAGATCATCGCGCGTTGATTGGGGGGCATCGCTTCTGGCTGCTGCGGCTCGGGCCCGCCGACGCGACGGCCCGGGGCATTGCCCATCGCGATCTCGTCAAGGTCTACAACGACCGGGGCGCCGTCATCTGTGCGGCTGACGTGTCGCCCCTGGTCACTGCAGGTGTGGTCAAGTCATACGAGGCGAGCGCCGAATTCCAGCTTATCGAAGTAGACGGTGAGCGTGTCGAAATCGGCGGTTGCATGAACATGCTGACGCCTGACCGGCCTCAAACCGCGGGCACGAGCAGCATGAGTCCGAATTCATGCCTCGTGCAGGTTGAAAAGTGGAAAGGCGCGGATACGTTCCTGTTCGGTCGCGCAGCGTAAGGAGCAATCAATGAGCAAGTGGAATCTGGTTATCAAGGTCGGCCAATGCGAGAACTGCCAGAACTGCGTCATCGCCGCGCGGGATGAGCACGTTGGCAACGATTTCCCGGGTTACTCCGCGCCCGCCGAGGCCGGCGCGGAGAGCCCCATTCGCATCCTGCGTCGCGTGCAGGGCGATTCCCACATGGTCGAGACGACGTACCTACCGGTGATGTGCAATCACTGCGACGAAGCGCCCTGCATGCGTGTCGGCGGTGACGCCGTCCGCAAGCGCGCCGATGGCATCGTCATCATTGATCCGGACAAGGCACGAGGCCGCAAGGACATCGTGACGTCGTGCCCGTACAAGGCGATCGTGTGGAACGAGGAACTGCAACTGCCGCAGACCTGGATCTTCGATGCGCATCTGCTGGACCAAGGCTGGCAGCATCCGCGATGCGAACAGGCTTGCCCGACCGGTGTCTTTGAGACGGTGAAGCTCGATGACGCAGCAATGGCGGAAAAGGCCCGACGTGAAGGTCTAAGGGTTCTGCGGCCCAATCTGGGCACGAAGCCGCGCGTGTGGTACGGCGGTCTCGAACGCTGGGATACCTGCTTCATCGGCGGAAGCGTGAGTGCCCAGGTAAGAGGCGTCGTCGAGTGTGTCGATGATGCCGCAGTTGTCCTGTATTCGGGCGATCAGAAGGTTGCCGAAACGGTTTCGGATGCGTTTGGCGATTTCCGGTTCGGCAGGCTCGAGAAGGGTAGCGGCGACTACCGGATTGAGATTTGTCACACGCTCGGCAACGCATCGCGCGGATGCGAACTGGGCGAAAGCGTCTTCCTGGGCGAAATCAGCCTTGTGCAGTCGGCCAGCGCAGTGGAAGCCGCCTGACGTCGCAATCCGGTGTCTTTGCCTGAGAAGGCAGACGGCTTGCGCCGTCACTAGCTTCGCACAGTTGCAGGGCGGGCGGGGCGGACGTTATGGTTGCAACCGGTCACGGCGGCCGCAGCCGCGCGCTATGCCGCGTCGGTTTATCCGCTGCTTCCGCCCTTATTTTATTTGTTGACCAAATAATCAGTTATGAGTTTAATGTCGCAAGTCCGTTGTGTAGCCTGATCGGGTGTCGACGGACCTGTTGCGAAATCCGCTATCTGACCGGGCTCGCCTTTGCTTCGGCGGACGCAGACAGCGGCGTTACCGGTAAGCCACGCCATGAAGCCTGAACGCCTGACGCACGCGCGCAGAAAAGAGCAGACGCGCGAGCGCCTGTTTGACGCCGCACGTACCATTTTCCTTGAAAAGGGTTGGACCTCTACGAGCGTGGAAGACATCGTTGAGGCCGCGGGTTATACGCGCGGCGCCTTTTACTCGAATTTCCGGAACAAACAGGAACTGTTGACAGAACTGTTGCGGCGCCATGCCGAAGAGGCACGGGCAACTCTGCAGGACATCGTCGACGCGGGTGGCACGCCCGAGCAAATGAAGGCGCGTGCGATCGCTTACTACAGCCGCGACTGCCTGCAAAGCGATTGCTTCCCACTCTGGGTCGAGGCCCAACTCCTCGCGCGCCGCGACATCGCGTTCGGGGAGCGTGTCCGTGAGTTCCGGCTCGAGAGGCTCCTGCAGGTCAGCGCCCATGTAAGGACGCTCGTGGCTGGCGACAGCGGGCTGTCTATGTCGGCGGACGCGCTCGCGCTCGGCTTGTTGAGCCTGTGTGAGGGCATGCTTTTCTACAGGTCATGCAATCCGCAGACAGTGACCGACCAGACGATTCAATCTGTGCTCGCCGAATGTTTTTCGTCTTTACTGCGGCGACAGGGGCAAGAGAAACGTCATGGTGAGCATGGAGCGGGCGCGGGAGCGCCGTGCATTTAAACCATTGAACGAGGCAGCAATGAAGCACGATAGCAACACGTCCGGGAATTCCGGCAGCGGGTGCCGCATCCACGACAGCAGCGGTTTCGACTGCGCGTCTAAGTCTGTCCGCGCTGCAACCAGCGCCGCATCTTCAGCGAACTGGGCATGGACTCAATCCAGTGACTCATACGACTGGATGGACTGGCACAGTCCGTTCGCTGCCGTGACCAGATCTGACTGACGGGGAGCCTGCTGTCTTTTTGGCGAGCGAAGATTGACAGCTTCGCCAGTCTGATCCGTGGCGTGCCTCCAGGCGCTTGCCCCGCCGCTTTGCCGACATCTCATTGCGCACGCGCATCGACCCGCGTGCGAGCTACTCGCCTGCCGCTCGCAGCGTGTTGTTCATGAATGAGCAGGCCTTTGTCGAATGCCACTATCTTTGCTGCTTCACCAATTCAGCCAGTGTCCGGATTGCTGTAATGGGATGGCTACCCCCACCTTATCGCGGGTTGGCTGCCAGGTACTTTCCACGGGAGGCTATTGTCATTGAAAACGTCACGATGATCGGCATTGATCTTGAGCAAACTTCATGTGCATGGGCAAGACCGGTCCGGCAGGTGTTTCGCAAGAAATTCTCACGCAAGCAACGGCTCGAATTCCTTGCCACGCTCCACCCTTTTGCCGTTCCGATGGAGTCTTGCGCCGGTGCGCATTGATGGCACGCAAAAAATCTGCAAGTTTGGACACCGTCAAGCTGATCTCTCTTGCCGCGGTAGCGCGCGCACCACCAATCAGCCCCGTTCGTAGGTCATGCTGTTGTTAAACGCCTTCCCGCGGAACGGGCCGAGCGTCGACTACCGCCGCGTTGTCGTGATACTCGAACGTTGCATGTGCACTTCAAATACCTTGCGGACCAAATACGCGATATCGGGAGAAAGAAACGGCACCTCGCCAATGATCCGATCGGTCAGTGTCCGCTGACGATTTCCGGAGTCGGGCCTGTCAATGTCAATGCAAGTCCGTTCGTCTCGCAACTCGGTGATGGCAAGCAATATAGGTGCAGCCGCAACCTTTTCATGTCGATCGGACTGGTGCCAAGGCAATACGGCACAGGCGGAAGGTCCAGTGCGCACCATGCCACGCGTGGATAAGCAAAAAATGGTCGAATTGCGACTAGATTAGAGCTTGGTGGTTTATGCGCTCGCCCGCAAGCCTGCGTGCGGGCTGCGTGGGCGACGGTGAGTCATCACCCGGTATTCGCGTGACAAGCATCTGGCACAGCCGCGTGATGAGCGTTCGGTCGCATCTTCAGGATTCAGTCCAGCAGGTTTTGCGACTGCTGGGTAACTAATGACGTGAACGGCCAACCGGCCTGCCGAACGCTCTCGCAGGTTAGCGAACTTCCAGAAGCTGCTGCCGTTATAAGGACCGTCAGGCGCGATTCTCATTGTGGGGGGGAATTCCTCACAACGACTCCGGATAGTCTTGTGCAAGCCATCCACGCATCAATATCAGTGTTGCAAAAACGGGCGTGACCATGGTCAAACCTGTTCGAATACCCGTCGCTTGCTGGGATTACCCGGCGCCCGACGCCGACGGCCACTGAAGGCAGCGCGGGCAATCGCATTTGTAACTTTTGCGAGTCAATCTATAGTGACACAATAATCATATACGATTCTCACCTCATGTATGACGGATTGGTATACAATTCGGGTGTTTGGGAGGGAATGCGATGGGCGGGTCCAGCCGTCAGCATACGCGAGCTGACCGCGGCGCCCGTCATAGTTGGTAAAGCTAAATGTCTGGGGAATGTTGGGTGAAATACAATGTCTCGGCTCAGGTATTCCCGGTCGGGCCGCGCCAGACGGCTCCGCAGAGTGACGCGCGAATTATCGCTGTTACAGGTGGCTCGGAACAATTGGGGCGCACGACCGTCGTCGTCAATCTCGCGATAGCGTTGACCAGGCTGGGTTTGAAGGTTCTCGTGGTAGACGAATGTCCCGGCAGCCGATCAGCAAGCGCCACCCTCGCGGCGATCCGGCAGGGTAGCGCGTTCACTCCTGTGATACAGGGGAACTTCCCGCATGTTCTGGCGGCCGAGAGCCGTCGGCCACGGTTCAATACGACTGGTGCACACGTCTCGAATCCCCACGACATCGACGGCCTGGAACCTGTTGCGACGGCCGGGCGCGGCCCGGACATCGTGCTGATCGATGCTGCCCTTGACGGAAGCGGGGGGTTATCGCCGCTCGCCTTGCAGGCGCAAGACGTGCTCGTTGTCATGCAGTTGTCGGTCGAGGCGATCGCAGAGGCCTACGTTTGCATGAAACGCCTGCGCGTTGCACAGGAGGTCGGGCATTTTCGCGTCATCGTGAATCTGCTCGACGGCGAAGGTGAGGTTGAGCCGGTGCTGGAAAGCTTGCGAAGCATCGCTCGCGATTATCTGGCCGCCTCGGTCTTCAAGGCCGGCTCCATTGCAGTCGATCCCTGCATCACGCGGGCCGTTGAGTTGTCACGCTCCGTCGCCGACGCATTTCCCGCTTCTGGCGCGGCGAAGGATTTCGCTCGCCTGGCTTTCGATATCCAGTCTTGGCCGAGGCCGCCAGTAGCTTCGCGACCGCATTCCGCGAAAGGCCATTTCCAGTCATCCAATGTGATGCGAGACCTCGGTGGACCGTCGCTAGGCGTCATTGATGCGCGCACGGGTCCGCGTCCATAGTGCACGGCAACAATGGGTGAACCTTGTAGAGGAAAACAAGTAATGGGTTGTGTTGTCGATGTATGGGGCGTGACTGTGGCAAGTCTGGGCGAACGATTCGCTGCACCCGGGTCTGCCGTGGACGGACTTCCCGTTCGACGGAGGGCGGAAACGCCCGGAAGGCCGGTCGTGCGGATACTCGATCGGCCGACGGCTCAAACGCTGACTGTTTCACGGTGTGACGCGGGCTCGGGATATTAAGGGTATCAGACATGGCGGGCTGTCATCGCGCGCGAGGCGGGCATCTGCGTGTTGAAGGGCTGGAAGATCAAAGCCGGAGATGCGATCTACAAGCCGCGGATCGACGGACGCAACCCCGGCCAATGCAGATGCGATGATTAGCGCGAAAAGCATCGGCCAATAGTCGTACACGAGTGCGCGCATGGCTCGCGTGTGCACACCATCAGCGATTTCTGCCCCGAGCTGCGGGCTTACAGCAGAAGACCGTCTACTCAAGCGTATCTATTCACGCAGTGACAGCAGCGTATCATTTCTTTGCGCCATGGAATATATCGAAAGCTTGCGCCTGTTCCGGACTATTGTTGAAGTCAAAAATTTCAGGCGCGCCGGGGAAATGATGGATCTATCGCCCTCAGTCGTTTCGCGGGCGATCGCATCGCTGGAGGAGCGCCTGGGCGCACGACTCTTCCATCGTTCGACTCGACAGTTTTCGCTGACGGAAGCTGCGGAGCGTTTTTACGACGGTTGCTGCCGCATCCTCGACGATCTCGACTGCCTCGAAGCCAATGCGGCGAGTCATGGTCGACTGCCGACGGGTATGCTTCGACTGGTCGCACATACGACCGCCACGCTGTCCTGGCTCGCACCACTGATTTTGGCCTTCAAACGTAAGCATCCGAAGATTACCCTGGATGTCACCCTAACGGAGCGGCCCGTTGACCTGACGGCTGACGGTTACGATCTCGGTATCATCCTGCCGTTCATGTTGGCGACGGATCTGGCTGTGACGCGGCTTCTGCAACGGTTGCCGCTCGTCATCGTTACAACGGAAGCTTACCTGAACGGGCGTCCCCGGCCTCGGCATCCGGCTGACCTGGCGGACCATGTGTTCGTCACTGTTCCTCCGTCGATGCACAAGCCGTTTGTCACCTTTCGAATGGGGCAGGAACACGCCACTTTCCCGATCAACTATGAGATTACGTCGAATAACCCCATTTTTAATCGGGACGTTCTGCTCGAAGGGTTCGGTGTTGGCGTGCTGCCAATAACACTTGTCGAGCACGACATAAAGGCCGGACGGCTCGTTCGTCTGCTGGAAGAATTTGAGATCGCAGATTCTGCTGCGGAGGTTCGCCTGGCGTACATCGGACGCGCACTGCTGCCCGCGAAGGTGAGGGCATTCATTGATCACGCCGCGGAGTTTTTTGAAGGTGCCCCGGACGGTTCGGACGCAGCTTAGCTGGCCCCGCATTTGTTCGACATCCTGACATCACTGAGCGGGAGGACATGCTCTGTCACTTGAACGACGCTTTCGATCTCTGACGAATATCTCTCGCGAGCGTTCGAGCGTCAGAATGCGTTTGCGGTGAGGCGGAGCAGTTCCGTTTTGCTTCGCTCCCGGCAATGCACTGTCTATGTCCCGCCGGCCGGCGGAGTTCTTAAGAAGTGCTGCTACATACGCACGAGGTTGAGCCCGTGTTTGCCTCCCGATCATCGTGACCATTTAGGTCCAAGACCGGTAGCGCCTGGCGACAACTACGTGTCGGTCGGAGCCGTGGTTCTATTTCCGATAGTTTACAAGTGTGTCATCATTGATGAAGATATCACATGCGTTGATCTAGGTCACAACATGTCAATGCCGCAAGAGTATGCTGCGCGAGTTGCATGAATCGGTGCGCGCACGCACGGTCGAACCCGCAGCGGACAGCGGGACGGCCGCGGGCGCGGCCTCAATCAATGTCGCAATGGGAGGACCGTGTCATGGACGCAGCCACGCAATTGACGCGCGGTCAGGAAATTGTCGGGAATATCGCGCGCGTGTTGGAAAGGCGCACGCAATTCGCACTGGAGCAATACGGAAAACGATTACGCGCAGCCGTCGATGGTGACGCCAGCCGCGAGCAGAATGAGACCCCATTCGCGGCGCAACTCAACTCTTGGAGCGCTTGGCATTACGCCGTCGATGTCGCACAGCGGTCGCTCCTGTTCTGGGACACGATGCGCGAGCGTGGCACGCAATACGTCGAACGCACTTCTCAGGAACTCAAGCCCGCGCTCCATTTCGACTATAACGTCGTGCTCGACGGCAGGCATTTCGCGCGCCCTGTTAATTATGCGCTGCTGTACATTAAGCCCCCCGAAGGTGTGATTGTCGACGCGAAAAAACGGCCGTATCTGATCATTGATCCGCGCGCCGGCCATGGTCCGGGCATTGGCGGCTTCAGGGATGATTCGCAGGTCGGCGTCGCGCTGCGCGCGGGCCATCCCGTGTACTTCGTCGTGTTCTTCCAGAACCCCGAACCCGGCCAGACACTGCTCGACGTATGCGCCGCCGAACAGGAGTTCGTCAAGAAAGTGCGTGCGCTGCATCCCGACAGCCCGAAGCCGGCCATCATCGGCAACTGCCAGGGCGGCTGGGCCGCGATGATGCTGGCGAGTTCGTCGGCGGAGGATACTGGCCCCGTCGTCATCAACGGCGCGCCGATGTCGTATTGGAGTGGTGCATGGAGTGAGGGCGCAGGCGACAATCCGATGCGCTATGCGGGCGGGATACTGGGCGGCACGTGGCTCGCGTCGTTTTCGTCCGATCTCGGCAACGGCAAGTTTGACGGCGCGTACCTCGTGCAGAACTTCGAATACCTGAACCCGGCCAACACCTTGTGGGACAAGTATTACCACGTGTACGACAACATCGACACGGAGCCGCCACGCTTTCTGGAGTTCGAGCGCTGGTGGGGTGGCTACTATCTGATGAACCGCGAAGAGATCGAGTGGATTACGCGCAATCTGTTCATCGGTAACAAGTTGTGGTCGGGCGAAGTGCGCGGCACTTCGGGCAAGGCGTTCGACCTGCGGGATATCCGCTCGCCGATCATCCTGTTCGCCTCGATGGGCGACAATATCACGCCACCGCAGCAGGCATTCAACTGGGTGGCCGACCTCTATGGCAGCACGGAGGAAATCAAGGCTCGCGGCCAGGTCATTGTCGGACTGATGGACGAGAATGCCGGGCATCTTGGCGTTTTCGTGTCGGGCAAGGTGGCGAAGAAGCAGCATGCGCAGATTGTCAACGTGCTCGAGGCAATCGAGACGCTGGCGCCGGGCCTCTACGCGATGTTGATCGACGAGGTGAACGGCGCCGACGGGAAGGTCGCATACGAAGTGACGTTCGTTGAACATCGTCTCGAGGAGATCGCGCAGCGTTTCAACCGGTTCAAGCGTGAGGACGAAAAGCCCTTCGAGGCCGTAGCCGAGCTTTCCGAATTCAATCAGCGTGCTTATGAATTGTTCGTGCAGCCCTACGTGCAGTGGACCTCGAACGAGACCAGTGCGCACTTGTTGCGCGAATTCCATCCACTACGCTTCCAGCGCTGGGCTTTTTCGGACCTCAATCCCTGGCTTGCCTGGCTGCGCCCGGCGGCCAACGCAGTTAAAGCCAACCGGCAGCATGCCGACGATATCGAGCTGTGGCGCAAGCTTGAACATCGTGGCTCGGAGATCATCAGCGCCACGCTCGACCACTACAGGGCGATGCGCGATGCCGGCGCAGAGTCGCTGTTCTTCAGCCTCTATACCAATCCCTTCCTGCTCCATTTCGCGGACCGATACCGCAATCGCGAGGCGGCCGCGTCCGCGGCTACCAACCCGCGCGAACTGCCTTTCGTGAGGGATGCCCTGGCGTCGATCGGGCAGGGCGGCTACGACGAAGCGGTCGCCCGCGCGGCTTTCCTGCTTGCGCGCAGCGGGGAGCCGTTGCCGCTCGCCCGGCTTGCGACGCAGCGCGAACTGGTTGAAGCCTACGCGGAGTATCTGCCCAGCTTGCCGCCCGATCAGTGGCGGCGCGTTCGCGGCGAACAGGAGCTCATCGCAACTTACGAGCCGCAGCAGGCGATCGCGACGCTTCCGGTGCTGCTCGCCAAACCGGAAGACCGCAAGCGGTTGCTGACGTTGCTGGACCGACTGCTGGCCGACGAGCGCGTGCAAAGCGTGCCGCCGACCGCGCAGCAATGGGAGGCGTTGCAACGCATTCGCGCGGTGCTCGGCGCTTCTCCCGCGCCGCGGCCTAAGCATACTTCGTCCTGAGCGCGCCCATTTTTCCGTAAAGGAACCATCCATGGAACTCAGACACGCGAAGTATCACCGGCTCATTACCCACTGCCAGACGCTGGCCCCGATGCCTACGGCCGTCGCCCATCCATGCGACAGGAGCTCGCTGGAAGGCGCAGTGGACGCGGCGCAGAAAGGCCTGATCATGCCGATCCTCGTCGGGCCGCGCGCTCGCATCGAATCGGTTGCCGCGGAGTGCATGCTTTCGATCGGCGCTTATCAGATCGTCGACGCACCGTTCAGTGAGGCTTCGGCCGCCGCGGCCGCGCAACTGGTGCGCGAGGGCAAGGCCGAGGCGCTGATGAAAGGCAGCCTCCACACCGATGAACTGATGGCCGAGGTGGTCCGGCGCGGTGCCGGGCTGCGCACGGGCCGGCGCGTCAGCCACTGCTTCGTCATGGACGTGCCCGCACACGCGGACCCGCTGATCGTAACCGACGCCGCCGTGAACATCGCGCCGACGCTGGAGGAAAAGGTAGACATCCTGCAGAACGCAATCGACCTCGCGCACGCGCTTCAGTTTCCAGAGGTACGCGTGGCGATCCTTTCGGCAATGGAAACCGTCAACCCGAAAGTGCCTTCGACGATCGAAGCAGCCGCGCTGTGCAAGATGGTGGATCGGCGGCAGATCACGGGTGCACTCGTCGATGGACCGCTGGCGCTCGATAACGCCATCGACCCCGCGGCGGCGCGCATCAAGCAGATCGACTCGTCCGTGGCCGGACGTGCGAATGTCCTTATGGTGCCGGACCTCGAAGCGGGCAACATGCTCGCCAAGAGCTTGTCGTTCCTCGCGGGCGCGGATGCCGCCGGCATCGTGCTCGGCGCGCGCGTGCCGATTATCCTGACGAGCCGCGCGGACTCGCTTATTACGCGGCTTGCCTCGTGCGCGGTTGCGGTGCTCGTCGCGGTTGCGCGGCGCGAAGCCGCAAAGATCGTCGGGTGACGCCGTGGCCGATGTTGATTCTGGTTCTGAACGCAGGCTCGTCGAGCATCAAGTTCTCCGCATTCGAAGAGCAGGACGACGCACTCGGACTGGTCGCGCATGGCCGGGTTGAAGGCCTGTACACGGGCGCGGCGCGGTTCGAATCCGTCGACCGTCACGGCGAGCGAGCGACATGCGCGCGCTGCTCGCGAGCGACGATCCTCAAGCCAGTTTCGCAATCGAGCTTTACATTTACCGCATCTCGCGCGAGCTTGGCTCGCTTGCCCCGACCATGGACGGGATCGACGCCCTTGTGTCCACAGTGGGAATCGGCGAGCACGCGGCGGCGATCCGCGAGTGCATGCGCTGCGCGGCCTGGCTTGGTGCGGAACTCGACACCGACGCGAACGGCTGCGGCGGACCCCTCATCTCCGCAGCGTCGAGCCGGGTACCGGTATGGGTCATACCGACCAACGAAGAGCTAGTGATTGCGCGCCATACGCGCGCGGACCTTAAGAGGCCAGTTCAAAAAAACCGTGATGGTCTGTTAACTTTCGCGGCGCGATGTTAACCTCAGTCGTCCAGAGAACGGAGACCGAGGGGATGCAAGCGCCGATCATTGACGACGAATTGTGGGCACTGATCGAACCGCTACTGCCGAAACCCAGACGCCGAAGCAACGAGCGCCGCGGACGACCCCGTGTGTCAGAGCGGGCGGCGCTCAATGGTGTCCTGTTTGTGTTACGCACCGGGATACGGTGGAACCACTTGCCGACCCAACTGGGGTTTGGTTCAGGCGCGACCTGCTGGCGTCGCCTCGACGCATGGCAGAAGGCAGGCGTCTGGAACAGGCTGCATACATTGCTGCTCGACAGGTTGCGCGAAGCCGGAAAACTGGACCTCTCATATGCTGCCGTCGATTCATCGTCGGTACGAGCCGTTGGGGCGGCCGAAAAACTGGGCCGAACCCCACGGATCGCGCGCGCCCAGGTTCGAAGCACCACGTCCTTGTAGACGCCAACGGGGTACCGGTCAGCGTGATTCTGACCGGCGCAAACCGTAACGATGTCACCCAGTTGCTGCCGTTGGTCGATGCCATCCCGCCGATCCGCGGCACGCGTGGCCGACCACTGCGCAAGCCCAAAGTCATCTACGGCGATCGCGGCTACGACTCCGACGCACATCGCAAGCGCTTGCGAGATCGTGACATCAGGCCAGTAATCGCGCGACGTCGAACTGAACATGGCAGTGGTTTGGGAAAATTCCGCTGGGTGGTAGAACGAACTCACTCGTGGCTCCACAATTTCCGCCGGCTTCGCATTCGCTTCGATCGCCGCAGCGACATTCACGAGGCATTCCTCAAATTCGCTTGCTCGCTCGTGTGCTGGAATATATTCAAACGAGCGGAGTCGGCTTTTTGAACTGGCCTCTAACTGAAGGAGGACCATCGTGTTGCCTGAACGCGCCGAGCAATCATGTCCTGTACCTGCAGGCAGGAAAGCGCTGATCACCGGTATCGCCAACGAACTCTATCGCATACGCTTGTGCCGGGCGTTTCGCGAGCTCGGCGTGGATCTGGCCATCACCAACGCCACGGAAAAATCAAAGTCGCATGTGGAGCCTTTGGCTATCGAGCTTGGAGCACAGCTGTTGCTGCCGCCGCTCGACTTCGGTGACGGTGCGCAGCTTCAATTGGTATTCGACCAGATCGGGCAGCGCTGGGGACGTCTCGACATCCTGCCGCACTCGATCGCGTGGGCACCGCGACGACCTGCAGGCCGGGCTGCTGCACTGCTCCAGCGAGGGCTTTGCGCGCGCGACGGACACATTTCGTGTCATTCGTTCGCGCGCATGGCGGCCCTTGTCGCGCCGCTCATGGGCCGAGCTGGCACCCTCCTCACGATGTGCTACTACGGTGTCGACAAGGTCGTGCCGAACTATACCGTGATCGGGCCAGTGAAGGCCGCACTCGAAGCCCGCACGGCTACCTTGTCTCTGAGCTCGAACCGAAGCGCATTGGAGTGCATGCGATTTAGCCGGGGCCGCCCACGACGCGGGCGGCCTCCAGCCTCAAAGACTTCGACCTGCTCCTCAACGAGGCTACCGAGCGTGCGCCGCTCGGCGAGCTGGTCGACATCAAGGACGTCGACTACATCTGCGCGTTTCTGGCCAGCCGCCACGCGCGGCGGGTTTCGGGCGAAACGCTCTATGTCGAAGGGGGCGTCAACATCATGGCCTGATCTGGCTTCGGAAGGAAACACCATGGCTGAGCTTTTACTGGGTAATGTCGAAGAATGCGTCACGGACGAGGAACTCAGTGAGTTCCTGCAGAGATACGGATTCCCTCCGTTCGATTGGATCGAGCGCGTGCCCGCAGGAGGCGGAAGTCCCATCGCGCTGCTCAGGTTCAACGACCTCTCGCCAGAGGCACTCAACCTGCTTCGCGCGAGGATTCACAACATGTTCTGGAAGGACCACACGATCAGTGCGCAGATGCTGCCGGAAAGGGAAGATTGAGCCGCAAGGAGGCGCCCTTAAGCATTCTGGACTGGCTGTTTCATCGCGAGGACACATCGGACACGCATCCGGATGCTTTGGCCTCCGATCGTTTCCACCCCAACTGGTTGGCGTACCAGAGCTGGGCAACACAACTCGCGAATTGGGGAATTCGAATCGCATCAGTCGTCTATTGGCTACTGACTGGAAAAATCGCCACAGACGCACGACAGACTTATCGAGGTTACCTATGCACAACGAATACTTTCACATCAGCAATGAATCCGGCATCGCACATCTCCAGCTGAATCGGCCCGACCGGCTCAATACGATGGGCCTGGCCTTTTTCAGCGGGTTGCGCGACTCCGTCCTGGCGCTCGATGACGCGGGCGACACCGGTGCCCTCATCACCAGTGCCACTGGAAAGCATTTTTCTGCCGGCATGCGCTCGACGTATTCGCCGACATAACGAATGTGTTTGACAGTAGCAGTCCGCGGGCCCGGTTTGGCTTCCAACGCGCGTTGCGAAATCTGATGGATTGCCTCGATACACTCGATCGGGTCCGGTTTCCCGTCATCTGCGCAGTTCAGGGCGGCTGCATCGGCGGAGGCCTCGATCTCGCGGTTGCCTGCGACATTCGCATTTGCACGACCGATGCCTTCTTCGCACTGCAGGAAACCGAACTCGGCATGACGGCTGATCTGGGTGTGCTCCAGCGCTTGCCGAAGGTCATTCCGGCCGGTGTGGCCCGCCAGATGGCCTACACTAGTGAGCGGCTGAGCGCCGAGCGTGCATTGGCAGTCGGCCTGGTGAATGCCGTGTTGCCCGATGCCAAGGCGCTGCTCGGACATGCGATGGAGTTAGCCCGAATCATCGCGTCGAAGTCCCCGCTGCCCGTTTCCGGGTGCAAGATTGCGATCAACTTCGCGCGCGATCACAGTACGTCGGAATCTCTGCAACACATGGCGTTGCTGCAGAGCGCCATCTTCGACACCCAGGATCTTGATGAGGCAATTTCCGCTTGGCATGGAAAGCGACAGGGACGCTTCGCCGCGCTATCGCCGCTGACCCCGCCCGACGGCGAATCCGCACGACCGGGAACCGCCGCAGGCCAGTCGCGCGTGCGCTGATGCGCGGAACCGGCATCGACAGCTATATCAGGTACTCAACACGACCGTATCAAGATCAAGTTGCAAGGATTCAGCCCGGTACAGTACCGAGCTCGATTTGCCAGCCGTCTAGTTGTTCACTGTTCGACTCGTTGGGTTCAGTTCACGTCACTGACGACTCAAGACATAAAGGGCACTAACTCATGGACGTTAAATGGTTTCACAAAGATGGGCACGCCGGTGCGGCGGGCCCGCTCCAACTCGTCAGCATATCCCGTCATCAGGGCCACGGGTTGTCCCGGCCGATTGACTTTCATCCACTCGGCTAGGTCGACTCCATTCGACTCGCCTGGCATTTGAATATCCGACAGCACAAGTTTAAACTCCTTGCCCGCCTGTAAAACGAGCAATGCATCGTCCGCATTCCCCAAATGCGTGACTTGATGCCCCATCAGTTCAAGCACGGCAATCAGACCTGCGGCGACGTCCGGATTATCTTCGACTAGCAAGACGGGGTGTTGTCCGGACATCGCCGGATCGGATACAACGCCAACGGGATCGGCCGCAGGCAGCTCCCGCGAGGGACATCGCGGCAAATATAAACACAATGTTGAACCTGCACCGGGCGAACTGATGATTTTCGCCACACCACCACTCAGTTCGCAGAATGCCTGTACCTGTGTCAGGCCAAGTCCGGCCGCTGTAGTCTTGTGTTTTGTCGTGAAAAGTGGCTCAAAGGCGTGCTCAGCGACCGATGGCGTCATACCCGTGCCGTTATCCGAAGCTGTAATAAGGACGTACTCACCTGCTAGCACCTCGATGGTACCCGATGCCACCTCAATGTTCTGAGCGCGAAGCATGAGCTTTCCACCGAGCGGCATCGCATCGCGCGCGTTCAGAGCGATGTTAAGCACTGCCATTTCGAGTTCGGCTGCGTCGCATCGGACTGACCAGACGTCCGCCGGAGCGTCGACGGTGACTTCTATCGAATCACCAACCGCGGCCCGCGCGACGGGCCCAAGATCCGGCATTGCGTCCGCAAGGTTGACCACGGTCAGCTTCGCTGGCTGTTTTCGGGTCGCGCCCATCAAGGTGCGCACGAGTGCTTCCACGTTACGGGTCGCGCGCTCAACCGCGCTCACCTCGTCTTCAAGATCGCGCAAGCCTTTGGCTCGGGCAATGGCCATGTTGGTCGTAACCGCCATGGCGTAGTTGTTGAACTCATGCGCGACGTTCGAAACGAGGTTGCCGAGAGCACTCATCTTTTGCAAATGGCGTCCCGATGCCTCGGCCTCCAGACGTCGAGCGATTTCGCCGCGCCAACTTGTCCAGGCGCGCTCCTCAGCCGATAGCTGCCGGAGCGAAAATGCCAACAGTGCCCATATCGCAGAAACGGGGATGGCAGCAAGCGTCGACAGGAACAGAAGATGCCGCAGCCAGCCAGCCAGAAGCTGGCTCGAAAGGAACCCTGACGCTACGAACAAGGGATAGTCGCCTACCCGCCGGTACACGACGACGTGCTGCTCGTGGTCTGCGAACCGGTCAGTGCGCAACTCTCCGTTAAGCTCTTTCCGGGCGAAGGCATCCGACAGGGCGCCGGATGTCAGATTGCCTCCCGCAACCTCTCGCTTCGGGTAGCTAGCCAGCAACGTACCGTCGCGGCGATAGAGTCCCACAAACGTTCCGTCGTCGTATTGCATTAGCTTTTGATAGAAGCCGATGAAGTAATCCCGCCTGAGTGCGATCGACACTGTTCCTAGAAAGGTTCCATCACTTGCCGTACGCGCCTTGACGATATTGAAGACGCTGGCACCGGAAACGCTCGCTGCCATGGGCTGTGAGAAATACTGCTCGGGGCTTAGGTGTCTTGCGGCGAGGAAGTCTTCGCGTTGGCTGACATTTATCGGAGGCACGGGGAAAAATCGGCTGCTAACGAGCAGACTTCCAGATTCACCGAAAATCGATATCGCGGCCACCTGCGGGAAGCCACCCGCGATTGCGCCCAGTCTTCGGTGAAGGGGCGCCTCGTCGTTATGGACTTCTGTGCCGGGGGTGTCGTCGAGCACTTCTTCAATGCGGGACACAAGCTCGGCATTAAGGTCCATGACCTTAAGTGCTTGCTCCTCGGCTACCCTGACCGAACGTTCGCTATCGGCGACGGCATCAGCAAACCGGCGCTGGAAGTCGTAATAGCCGTAGCCCGCAAGGCAGATGAGCGGCAGGAGGACAGAGGCAGCCAACAGGACGAATAACATCTTTCGCTCACCAGCGAAATCGCGCGAAGGAGGCGGAAGTTCGTCGGCGTCCGGATTGTCAGCGAGATGTGGGCTGAATGCCGCAGGACTATTATTCATCCTATTGCCCGTTTGCAGGGGCGAAACCTAGTCACAGAACGTCGACAATAAATTCATGTGGACACTAACCGGCTAACCGAGAGCAGTTTTCATACCCGCTCGTCTTCGCTTTCGCATGGTGAGTCAAACACACAGACACGACCACCGGGACGCTGCGTGTGCGACGTTTCCGCGCAGCAGGCCACGTCGAATCGGAAAGTGCGTTGCGCTGAGAGTCGCTAAGTTCCTTTGACTCGACAGTTCGGATACCTTCTGTTGATCTGCAGCGCCTCGACCTTGGCTGCGAGAACCTTTTCGAGCGATCAACCGCGAGCTGTGACAGTGGCATCGGACGTGCTGATGCAGGCTTCGGCGACATGGCGCCGCAATTGACGGCTATGAAATCCCGTTTGTGACGGGCGCCTGTCAGATGGATGGTTTGAGCAGTGACTTCCTCACCGGTGCCAGACTCGCCCACGAGCATCACCGACAGGGCGGTCGGCGCAACCCGGCTGATGTGCACACCTGCTACGTAGCCGGTGAACTGCCGACCATCTCCCCCGAGTCTGCACATGTGGCGAAGTTCACCGCACCGCGAAGCGCGCCGATCTCGGCTTTCCGGTCGACAGTGCGGGGGAGGCGGCCCAGGATCGCGTTCACGGGTTGAAGATTGATTGGTTTAAGGCTTTTAATGCTGCTTTTAATGCATCAACTGCGGATTCAACCGTCGCATGTCCTGTGATAACGACAAACACAGCGGCCGAACGCGGATCGAGATCGACGAAAAGGTCGAATCCAACCCCGTCCAGAAGCTGGAGATCGACGAGCACGACGTCGGGTTTCCTGCAAGTTGCCCGTGGGTAAACATCGTTAGTCCTCCTTTCTCGAAGATCGTTGCGAGCGCTTTGCGAAGATCGTAATCGTCGTCGACTATGAGCGCGCGTTCCATGGGAATGAGGCAGGTTTTATAGCGTGAACCGTGACGAAGAACGGACGGCCCCACGCATTTATCTTGCCGTAGGGCGCGTAGCGGGACTATCAGTGGATACAACGAGCGCCGTTCGATTGCCGTGCAGCGGGCCCTGCGGAGGCCCGTACTACGGCCGTCCCCAAACCCTCACGGCCTGACATAGCGCTCGCGCGGGGGAACTCCATCGCGTCCCGTTGCCGAGCTGCCACTCTCAAAAGGTGGCTGATGCCGGAATCCAGCGCCGCCGGAAACGATCGCGATTATCGCGCCGACGACCAGGGCCGCAACCGAATACCAACTCGCCCGGGCAACGCCCCGCGCCGCGGTGTCGGCCGACTCTCTGGCCTGTTGCTCTGGTTCGGGACTCGATGCCATCGACGCCGCCGATGCGACGGCCGCCTGGATCTGTCGCGTAACCGGGCTCGGGGCTACGGTGGCCACTTCTGGCCGATTTGCAGCGGTCGCGCCGACTTGGGCGCTGGTCGCGGCGATGCTGCCGGCGGTGCTAACGGCACCCGCGAGCATGGATGTCATGCCTAGGCGATAAAGAGAGTCATGACAGCCCACGACAGGAGGCCGTGAAGCCATCCCAGCACGGGAGCACACCGACCGGCGAAGTACGAGCCAACGAAAACTGCGAGTACCGTTGTAACAATCATCCAGACTCCCGAGCCAAGGCCAAAACCCTGCAATGGGTGCGGTTTGGAGAGAGGGGCGAGCAACGACGCACCGATAGCCGCGCCGAGTACGCTCATGACAAGGTACACGATCATCGACAGGATAACGCCAGCGATGACGGAGCCCCATGACAAGCGCGGCAGGCCGTCTCGCGTGACAAGGAGTTTCATGGTTGTCTCCCAAAGGAAGGTTGAGCAAAACTGCCATGCCCGGCGACAGGTCGTTCGAGGGGCGAAGTTGCTGGCGCAAATGCTATGCCGCACAGCCACATCGTATGCCATGCTATGTAGTAACGCGTCGGCAGCGACCGCTGCCTCATCTGTGCGGTGCCTGGCCACCAATATAAATGGACAGAGTCCCGGTGCTCCTCTCGCCTTCTCCGTGTCGTAGGCCTCTCGGTTGTAGTATTGGTGCAACGGGGAGTAGTGTGAAAAGCCTTGCCTGAGTCGCAAAATCCATCCTCCGAAGGTCAACCGATCTCACGCCATTTCGGAAAATTTGGGCGCCGCTTTGGGAGGGATCGTCGCTGACCGGTAGCGTCATCTTCTGCTCCTTCAGAGATAAGTGAAGCGAACGCGTGCATCGGCCATGCCGGATCGAGCGAGTCTCGGCTCTCTCGCGCTGTGCTTGGACGCGCGGCCGGACCGCCGGCGAGCGGCGTCGGGTCGGTGCGAGCTGACGTTCCCATACCGTCTCGCGGCTGGTTCCGGGAATCGACGCGGCGTTGTGGACCATGCAGCGCGGACGCCACTTCGTCGCAATCATTTCGTCGCATGCGCGCGAAGTTACGCGGGGAAATGAACTAACTTGCAGACCCAGCGAAAAGGCAAACGCATGGAGGCGCAAAACCGGACCGACACCTTCAAACATTTCCAGTCTGGGAACGCCGCATGCTGGATTGTGGCACGTCACATACACGCGTTTGACCCTGGCCCGTCACCCATCACTGCTCCGGGCCGTTGCGGGAGCCGGGCAAACGATGTAGTGATCTGGGCGGCAATCTTCATCAAACCGCGATACCGGGTCTTCGCATAACCGAACTGCACTTTGATGACGCGAAACGGGGGCTCGACCTTGGCTCGAATTCCAGCCTTCAGCCGTTCGATCTGATCGTATATCGCGTCCAGAGGATCAGCCGGATCCAGCATTCTGCGCTTGCCCGGTCTCATCGCAACCCAGTGCGAGTATCTGGGCCGCCAGACCATGCGTTTCGAGCAGATGGCGGAAGAGGTAGTCATGCCAGTCGCGCTTCAGCAAAAGAAAATGGGCGAGAATGGAGACTCGCCCTCAGAGCAGACCACACGTTGTGGTGCGGGTCGATACGCTGCAGGTCATTAGTTAGGGCAATGCCGGGATTACTGCTTTTTTGCGGCATCGACCTTGGCGTCGGCGGCCTTTTTGTTTGCGTCGCCTTGCGCCTCGACCTTCTCCTTGTCGGCCTTCGCTTGTGCCACGTTTGCATCCTGGGCGGCTTCATGTTTCTTCTTGTCCGCCTTAGCCTGCGCGGCGTGCTTCTTCTTGTCGGCCCGGGCCTGTGCCTTCATAGCGTCCCCGCGCGCGTCAGATGCTTCTTTCGGCGTTGTTGCCTTTTCCATCTTCGCCGCCTTTTTGTCAGCGTCGGCCTGAGCGGAAGCCTTGTCCTCATTCGCCGACGCCTGAGCCTTCTCGGCGTCGCTCTGAGCTTCAGCCTTCTTTTTGTTGGCGGTAGCCTGTGCTTCACTCTTCTCGCTGTTTGCCTTCATCTGTGCCTTGCCAGCATCCGAGGGCGCGGCAGTCTGTGCTAATGTGCAGTACAGATGCGAGTGCTGCGACAATTTTCTTCATGGTTTTCTCCCTTGGAAGTCACTGCACTGGACAGTGCTGGCTGTGTAAACGTTCACCGACTCGCCAACGTTGACCCTTATGTCGTGACAAACGGTAAGCAGGCTAGACAAAATGCAACGCCAACAAAACGCAATAAGGTCAGCAAGGCATCGCCTCGTACCAACCAACGCTTCCGGCAGTGACGAAGCAAGACGGGGAACTGCAAAAAGCCGTATCGCGACGATGCATGCCGACGACGTATTGTTCGCGCCCAAAGTCAAACGGATATTGTTCGTCCCGCTTTGTGCGCGCGGCGATGGCCGTAAAGCAAAATGAACTGGTTGAGGCAGCCGGCACTCGGATGGATCGGTTCTGCCTGAGTTGCAGCAGCTTAATTTGTCATCGCAGGCGGTGACCACGATGTTGGACGCGAGCGTAGAGCGGCTCCCGCGGGACGTCGTGGAGGGGCTACGTCTCGGCTGCGCTTTATTGTGGCCATCATTGGTGGCAAGGGCGCCATAAGACATCGCGATCGGCGTCGGACCGGCACTCTTCCCAACCGCCGGATCGCAGGTCATCTGCAGTGATGCGAGCGCCGACTACATACCGGCGACGAGCATCGAGGAGAACGACAGGTCCGCAATTGAGTGAAGAGGACGACTGACGGTCGCTTCAGACCTGGCGCTCATCCAGACCATCAGTGCTGCAAGACCTGCCAGACTCATGAACAGCATGGTTGAGCCGATGCCTACACGGCGTGCGGTTGGGCCCGCAGGGAAGGCTGTGAGGCCCCAGCCCGGCGCGGGCGTATAGCCTGAGAATCGCCGCCATACCTCCTCCAGGTCACGTTGTCGCACGGAAGAGTTCGGGCATACGGCGGGCCTCTGGCGGCAAACAGGCCTCCCTGGACGGCGAGCGACGTCACGCAAACAATCGCGGCCGTGCCGCCGGGATGAGACGCAGTAGTGCCTTGATCTGCGCGCTGCCTCGGCGCAACGGCAAGCATGTTGCATCAAGACTTTCGGGCGTCAATGCCAGAACAGCGCGATCAGGATAATGATGGGAATAGGTACTCCGAGCATGTAAAGAAGAATGGAACGCATCGCACACCTCCTTTGGTCGTTGGATTTCAGTTGTGTCAGAGCTGGCGCGTGCGGCCACCGTATGTCGCCATGAGGCTGGCCGAAAACGCGCCCATCAGCAACGACACGAAAAGCCACAGGGACGCGCCGATCGCGACCCTGCGAGTCCGGTCGGCGGCACTTTTAACGGCCGACTCGAGCGCGGCGTTCTTTTGCACCAGATTCTCGTAGGTCGTCAACACGCGAGCCTGTGCCGCCTGCTGCGGGAGGCCGGTGCGACGCGCGACAAGCTGGCTCAGGTACAGGGTGTCGTTCGCAGACAGCTGGTCGCCGGTAGCCGCACTGTTGAGGAAGATCCGTGTGGCTTCTGCACGTGTCTCGTTACTCGCAGGTGATACCGCGGCGGGCGACCAACTGCTGGGCATGCGGAACAGCGAATCCATTAAATAGCCGAGCGGCCAGACATTCCCAGCCGCTTGCGCGTTGCCCCGTTGAGCCATGACCGACACGGTGGCGCCGTTTGTCGTGGCGGCATCGACCGCCTGCGCGCCAGCCTTGACGATGCCAGAGGCCGCCGACGTCAGGACAGCTGCCGTCACCAGCGTCGCCACTGCCCAGCTCAGGAAACCGTGCGCTGTGTCGCGGAAGTGGATCTCATCGGCGTTAGCGGCGGTCCAGCGGTTTCGCAGGCGGCCCGCGAGATATCCGCCCAGTCCCGACGTCAGAACCGACGTGACGCAAACCCATACGATGGCGGCAAAGCCGAATGCCTTCGCATTTGAGGAGGGAGGCGACCATGGCGAGAGGGACGTGAGCCCAACGCCTGTTCCCAGCGTCAGCAGGATGAGGGCAAACGCAGCTGCGGCGATACCACCGGCAAATATCGCGCTCCACGAAATGGCAGGTTCGGACGTGCGTACGATCGGTGCGGAGTCGTGTACCGGCTGCGCGTATTCTGATGCGATTTGGGTTTGATTCATGGTCGGCCTCCGTCGCCCGGTCGGAACTTGTGCCCTATCGTTGCGCAATTCCTGTGCCGCTGGCCGAAGTGGCGGTCCGAGAACGCGGATGTCGCAGATCCAGCATTAGAAGAGCTTCGTCAGGGTGATTGAGAGTCACGAGGCGGGCTTCCTCTCGCATTGTCGACGCCTCGCTTTCGATGGTCGCGCACGTGCGAGTCCGTGGCGATGGTGCAACCATTTTTCGCGCGGCATATCGCTTGCGTTGCCGCAATCCAGGCGGCGGCAGCCTTTGCACTTGATCAGGATGAATTGCGAGGATGGCTTCCGCTTACGCCCCCCGAAACATTGCGGAGTGAAACATGAAAAATCCATGGTTAAAAAAGAATCCGCTGTTGAGCATGTGGCTCAGTGGCGCCAATGCGGTGTTGGGATCGACCCGCGGTCATGCGATGGCCACTGCAAAACGCGAGTCGGTGAAACTCTGGGCAGCCGCGCTGACCCCGCCGAAGACCAGGAAGCGGCGGGCGCGCCGGTAATTGCAAACGCCGGACCAAAAAGGCGGCCAGACCAAGGCAGGGATACCGTCGCAGACCGAAGCCGGCGCGCATGAGCGCTTGTGTGCCGGCCCCACCTATGGGACGTTGCGCGCCGATACTGTCGTCTACGGGCGCGAACGAACGCCACCCACCAATTTCTCGCCCGTATCAGAATTTCCTGCTCCGTATGATTCAGGGCTCGTGCGGCAGGTCATGCCGCACACTCAGCACGGGATCAGTGAGCCAGTCGGAAAGCCAGTCCTTCCATTCGGGCCAGTGACGTGCATCCAGTGCCTGAGGCCCGATCATCGCGCTATTGCCGGATTCATCCACATTCGCGTAGACGACTCGCGTTCCGTTCCACCACGCGACGGTCGTGTCAGTGAGTTCTGCGACTGTCTGGGGACCAGCGCTTCGAAGGAGCGCGGCCAACCGGGTTTCAAACTCTTCGAATTCCATGAAGCAGCACCTCGATGAGAGCGGGTTGCATGGCGGGCAAACGCGTCTTTCGACACGTCGCTTGCGGAACCGTGAGTACATCAATCTTTTTCAGGGAACAAGCCATGGATACGCAACCGAAGGAACAGCTGACACCGGATGACCGTACGGAAGACGCTGTCGATGAAGCTGTCGAGGACGCGTTTCCAGCAAGCGATGAGCCTGCGACGGGTGGAACAACGCGCATCGAAAAGCCGTCGGGAAGTGATGTGCCGGGAAGCGATCCCGACGAGGACGTCACGGACGATGACACATCCGACGAGCCATCACCGGCAGACGTGCCGCCCGATGAAGTGCCACCACAGGGCAGGTGAGCCGCGCTGGCGATGGCAACATGAACGACCCTGAAGAAGGGAAAAGGGATGCAACATGAAAACGATGAAGACGCATCTGGTTATTTCGGCTGTCTGCTTTGCTCTGGCAGGCAGCGCGTTTGCGCAAGGCGCGGGCGGCGGCGCTGGTGCCGGCAACGGTGGTGTAGGGGCCGGTGGCGGCAGTGCGGGACAGGGTGGACGGGCATGGGCACACCAAACGCGAGCGACGTCACGGGAACGACCTCCAGTAACAAAGGCAAAAACACCATGAAACCAAAGTTGTCGTCGAAGTCAGGCGCCAAAAGTCCGCAAGGCAAGGGTGCGCAGGATGCCGCCGCCTCTGCCGCTCAATAAGGAGGCAAGGGTGCCGTCGGTCGCGGCGGCGCTACTGCGCACGAGTCATTGACGGATGCGAGCCATCGATGATGGCAAACATACTTCTAGTCGACGACTGACTGTATCCGTAGCGGGTAACCTGCAGGAAGCCCGCGACCAGATTGTGCGGCAAATGCCTGATGTCGTG
The DNA here is from genome assembly GCF_013426915.1 of Paraburkholderia sp. PGU19. Classification (GTDB taxonomy): domain Bacteria; phylum Pseudomonadota; class Gammaproteobacteria; order Burkholderiales; family Burkholderiaceae; genus Paraburkholderia. Next base: position 602,494 of record NZ_AP023183.1, on the reverse strand, counting down.
TTTGTTGATCTCCAGCTTCCGAACGGCTCGGGCCCCGCGCTTTTTGCCGATCTCGATCCGCGCTCGGGCGTAGTGTTTGTCGTGATCACGGGACAAGCAACGGTTGAATCCGCTGTCGATGCGTTAAAAGCCGTGCCACTGACTACTGGTCAAGCCAGCAGAGCTCCAGCGCGTGACCGCGATCCTGGACCGGCTGCCACGCACCGGCGACCTCAAGGCCGAATTCGGCGCGCTGCGCGGCGAAGTGCGCCGCACAGGCAGATTCGGATCGATGGTTGGCAGTTCGCAGGCGATGCAGGCGGTGTACGACCAGATCAGCCGGGTGGCGACGACCGCGCTGTCGGTAATGCTCGTTGGTAAGTCCGGCACCGGCAAGGAAGTGGCTGCACAAACCATCCATCAGATGAGCGCGCGTCACAAACGGAAACTCATTGCACTCAACTGCGGTGCGATCTCGCCGAAGCTGATCGAATCGAAAATGTTCGGGCATGAGCGCGGCACATTCACGGGGGCCGACCGGCAGCATATAGGTTATTTCGAACGCGCCAACGGCGGCACGCTTTTTTTCTGGACGAGATCACCTGTCGAGCTTCAGGTCAAGCTGCTGCGTGTACTCGAAACAGGCCTCTTCATGCGCGTTGGTACGGCGAGGGAGATTGTCACCGACGTACGCGTGATCGTCACCAGGTGCGGGCGCAGCCCGTGCATGCGTCGCTGCCCATCGTAATGCTACCGGCGGCCCCTGAACCCCATGCGGCATAGCTGCACACCGCCCGTGATCGGCATTTCATAGTCCGTGATCAAAAAATGGACGGACTCACGTCGCAGAAGATCCAGGGCCCGTCCAGCCTCCTCGGCGACCATCACACGGTACGCGTCGCCTTCAAACGCGTTCTTCGTTATGAGCGGGGATCACAATGCCAAGCATGCCGTGCCTCTACGCAAATGGAGTGTATTGACATGGTCCGGTCAGCCAGGTTCAATGAGGCATACGACCGAACGACCGGACCTTCCCTGCGATCTCTGCATTTATTTCGTCGTGGTGTCCTGACCGGCGCCTAGGTCCGCACTCGTTGTGGGATCGACCTCGGTGTTGGACGCGGTACGGGAGGCCATGGCCTTCAGCGTCTCGAGGTCGGCTTTGGGCACGTTGACCTGCGCCGTGCCGTCCGCGCCATCGACGGCAGGCTTCGGATCGCCGTCAAACTGCCATTCGGCTCTCGGCCATAGGATCGCGGGCCGAGCAGCAGCCCTGGCAGGAATCTGGCCGAGAATGCGTCCGTTTAAAAATCTTAAGCGACTACCATGCTCCCTTCTGATTCTTCGCCTACGCGGCGAGACGAAACTTCGAGCCGTATATCGACGGGCGTCTCTGGACTTGACGATGTACTGAATGGCGGATTGATACCGAACCGGGTATATCTGATCGAGGGTGTTCCCGGGGCCGGAAAAACTACGCTTGGCCTGCATTTTCGGCTCGATGGCGTAATGCGTGGCGAAGCCGGCCTCTACATCACCCTGTCCGAAACAGCTGCGGAACTCGCAGCCGTCGCACAGTCCCACCAATGGTCGCTGGAAGACCTGTCGATTCACGAGCTTGTCAGCGAGGATGGGCTAATGGCGGACGCCGGGCAGTCCGTTTTACATCCGTCGGAGGTCGAACTGGGTGAGACCGTCGACGAAGTTCGGCGCAAGGTATTAGAACTGAATCCCCGCCGAGTCGTGTTTGACAGTTTATCGGAGTTGCGCGTGCTGGCCCAGGACGCACTCAAGTACCGGCGGCAGGTGCTCGCGCTGAAGCAGTTTTTTTCCGGCCGTGGGTGCACTGTATGGCTGCTCGACGACAAAACTTCGCAGCCGGGCGACCTGCAACTTCACAGCATCACGCACGGCGTCATCGAGCTTGATCAGCGGGTGCCGGAATACGGCGCCGAACAACGGCGCCTCCGTGTCGTTAAGATGCGCGGGATCAAGTTCGTTGGCGGTCAGCATGATTTCAAGCTTGATACGGGTGGCATTACCGTGTATCCCCGTCTGGTCGCAGCTTCACACCGTCGGGAATTCGATAACACTGCGCAGTCTACGGGCGTACGTGAACTGGACGCTCTGCTCGGCGGGGGGGCTGATCCCGGGGACCAGCTCCCTCCTCGTCGGTCCATCCGGAGTTGGCAAGACAACGACAGCTGTGCGCTGCGCGCTGACGGCCCTGCAGCGCGGCGAGGCTGTCAAATACCTCCTGTTCGACGAGACCCTCGGCACTCTGATGTCGAGATCAAGACAACTTGATATGGGCCTGGACAACTTTATCGAAAACGGCAGGCTATCCGTACAGCAGATCGATCCGGCGGAAATGTCGCCAGGACAGTTTGCGGCCCTTGTGCGTGAGGCTGTCGAACATGATGGCGCCTCCATGGTGGTCCTCGACAGCCTGAACGCCTACATACAGGCCATGCCGGGGCATCGCTACCTGATCCTGCAGATGCATGAGCTTCTG